>SZPD01000084.1 GCA_030263515.1 Anaerolineae bacterium CFX9
GATCGCGCTTTGCAGCGTGACCAGCCCGGCTTCATCATCGGAAACACTACCGATCCAGCGCGCTCCCTCGCCGAGGATTTCCAGCGCCCGGCCGGCCTCTTGCTGCGGCAGGAACGCCATGAAACGTCCTTCGTTGGCGACGTACATCGGATCGAGACCGAGGATCTCGCATGCGCCGCGCACATCTTCGCTGACGGGGACCTCCGGCTCCGAGATATGAATGTGCATGCCGGATGCTGTGGCGATCTCGCACAGCCCGCTGACCAGCCCGCCGCGCGTCAGGTCTCGCAGGCAGTGAATCTCCACACCCGCATCAAGCAGGCTGAGGACGGGTTTCGCCAGCGGTGCGCAGTCACTGGTGATCGCGCTCTCGAAGGCCAGCCCTTCCCTCACCGCCATGATCGCCATGCCATGACGACCGAGATCGCCATTGACGATTACAGCATCCCCCGGTCGAACGTGCTGCGGCGCAATCTGGACAGGATATTCGATGACGCCAATGCCCGCCGTGTTGACGAACAGTCCGTCCCCCTTGCCTTTATCGACGACTTTGGTATCGCCCGTCACGATCTGCACATCCGCCGCCGCGGCCGCCGCGCGCATCGACTCGACCACACGCTGAAGGGTCTCGACAGGCAGCCCTTCTTCAAGGATGAAGCCCGCGCTTAAAAACAGGGGGCGAGCCCCGCACATCGCCAGATCATTGACCGTGCCGTTGATCGCCAGCGCGCCGATATCGCCACCGGGGAAAAAGAGCGGATGCACCACGTAAGAGTCGGTGGTGAACGCCAGCCGAAGCCCGTCAAGATTGAGCACCGCGCCGTCGTGCTCGGACTTCAGCGCCGGGTTGGCAAATGCGGGCAAAAAGACCTGTTTCAGCAGGCGGTGCATGGCGCGTCCACCGCTGCCATGCGCCAGCAGTACAGTCTCATCGTCGATACGCGGCATCGGGCAGGCAAGCGTGAACTCAGTCATGAGCCAGTTCCCTCCGGCGATAGCGGTAATAGGCGGCGCACGCGCCTTCAGACGAAACCATCGTCGCGCCCAGCGGATGCTCCGGTGTGCAGCGCGTGCCGAACGCCGGGCACTGGTTCGGCTTGCGCTTGCCCTGAAGAATTTCTCCGCTGATACAGTCCGGGCTTTCCTCCGCTGTATACCCTGCTACACCAAAGCGCTGCTCAGCATCGAAGGCTGTATAGGCAGGCCGCAAGCCCAGCCCGCTGTACGGGATCTCGCCAATGCCCCGCCACTTGCGCGGCACAACCTCAAAGATCTCGCGCACGATCTGCTGAGCAGGCAGGTTCCCCTCGCGCCGCACACAGCGCGCATACTGATTCTCGACTTCGGCGCGTCCGCTTTCGAGCTGGCGCACCAGCATGTAGACGCCTTGCAGGATGTCGAGCGGCTCAAAGCCGGTCACCACGAACGGCACACGATATTTTTCCGCCAGCGGGTAGTATTCCTCATAGCCGACGACAGCGCAGACGTGCCCCGCCGCCAGAAATCCGTTGACACGGTTTCCCGGCGCGCCGAGAATGGCTTCGATGGCAGGGGGGACGAGGACATGAGAGACAAGTATGCTGAAATTTGCGATCCCCTGCCGCGCCGCCTGATAGACCGCCATCGCATTGGCCGGCGCGGTCGTCTCGAAACCGACGGCAAAAAAGACAACCTGTTTATCCGGGTTCGCCTGCGCGATCCTGAGCGCATCCAGCGGCGAGTACACCATACGCACGTCACCCCCGCGCGCCTTGACGCCGAGCAGATCGCTGGTCGTGCCGGGGACACGCAGCATGTCGCCAAATGACGTGAAGATCACGTCGTGCCGCGCCGCGATCTCGACGGCTTTATCGATCAGCTCAATCGGCGTGACACATACCGGGCAGCCGGGTCCATGCAGCAGGCTGACCTGCGGCGGAAGCAGTTCATCGACGCCAAACTTGATGATGGCGTGCGTCTGCCCGCCGCAGACTTCCATGATCGTCCAGTCTCGCGTGGTGATGCGGGCGATGGCGCGGGCAAAGCGCTTCGCCGACTGAGCATCCCGGTACTCGTCGATATACTTCATCGCCGCGCCGCCTTGTAATAGGTGAGCGCCTTCATATACTGCGCGCGTTCATAGGCAGCCGGATCCTCGGCGTTCTGCTGGCTGAGCGCGCCGCGCATCTGCGTGACGGACTCATACTCATGATGCGCCATCCAGTCACGCAGTTCCTGCTCAACAGACTGGAGATACCCACTGCCAAACTTCAGCAGCGCCGACGCCATCATGGTCACCGTTGCGCCCGCCAGCAGCATCTTGGCAGCGTCCTGCCCGGTATGGATACCGCCGGTCGCCGCCAGGTCGGTACGAATATGCCCGTACAGAATGGCGATCCAGCGCATCGGCAGCCGCTGCGCCTGCGGCGTGCTGAGCAGGATGTTCGGCCTCACTTCCAGCGTCTCCAGATCAATATCAGGCTGGTAAAAGCGGTTGAACAGTACCAGCGCAGACGCGCCAACGGCTTCAAAGCGCTTCGCCATATTCGCCATGCTGCTGAAGAACGGGCTGAGCTTGACCGCCACCGGAATATTGATCGAACTGCGCACCGCGGCGACCACTTCGATATCATTCTGCTCCACCTCCGCGCCGGTCACGTTGGGATCGGTCGGTATACTGTACAGGTTGAGTTCGAGCGCATCAGCGCCGGCATCCTCAATCTGCCGGGCATACTTGACCCAGCTTCCCGGCGTCGTGCCGTTCAGGCTGGCGATGATCGGCAGGCTGACACGGTTCTTCGCCTTGCGGATCAGTTCGAGATACGTCGTCGAAGTCGCCTTGTAAGCATGCGGTTCCGGGAAGTAGCTCAGGGCTTCAGGATGGCTCTCCGTACCGTAGGTCAGATGATGGTGCAGTGCAAGCTGCTCCAGCCGAAGCTGTTCCTCAAACAGCGAGAACAGCACCACAGCGCCAGCGCCGGCATCTTCCAGCCGCTGAATGCCTTCCACCGTTTCCGACAGCGGCGAGGCAGATGCGACCAGCGGAGAGCGCAGCTTGTAGCCCATGTACGTCGTCGTCAGATCCATGCTTCTTTTATCCTCCGTGTCCGCTGCCATTCGCGCCGAACGGACGCGAAGCCAGATATTCATAAAGCGCCCAGCGCGTGTTGACATCCGCCTGCGCCTGTTCAAACAGGTCTGCCGCCACTTCGGGCTTGGTGAGTTCGAGCATCTTGAAGCGATTTTCCATCTGCAGATAGTCGCGCAGTGGCAGCTTCGGAGCCTTCGAGTCGAGTGTGAGCGGGTTCTCGCCGCGCTCGGCGCGCTCCGGGTGATAGCGGTAGAGCAGCCACTGCCCGGTATCGACCGCTGCCTTGTGATTCCGGAGCGCGGTCTTCATGTCGATGCCGTGCGCGATGCAGTGACTGTAGGCGATGATCAGCGAGGGGCCGTTGTACGCCTCTGCTTCGAGGAATGTGCGCAGGGTATGCTCATCGCGCGCGCCAAGCGCCACGCGGGCGACATAGACATTGCCGTAGCTCATCGCGATCAGTCCGAGGTCTTTCTTGGCGGCGGGCTTGCCGCCCGCGGCAAACTTGGCGACGGCGGCGCGCGGCGTCGATTTCGACATCTGCCCACCGGTGTTCGAGTAGACTTCGGTATCCAGCACCAGCACGTTGACGTTGCGCCCGCTGGCGAGGACGTGATCCAGCCCGCCAAAGCCGATATCATACGCCCAGCCGTCCCCGCCGACGATCCAGACATCCCGCTTGACGAGCGCATCCGCCAGCTCGTACAGGCGGCGCGCATCCGCTGAATTGAGCGTTTGCAGCCTTTGTTTGAGCAGCTTGACCCGTTCCCGCTGATCGTGAATCCCGGCTTCGTCATGCTGATCCGCTGTGAGCAGCTCGCTGACGAACTCAGCGCCGATTTCAGCAGACAGCGCCTTGAGCAGCTCGGCTGCCTGCTCAGCCTGCTTGTCGAGAGCGACGCGCATCCCCAGCCCGAACTCGGCGTTGTCCTCAAACAGCGAGTTTGCCCAGGCGGGACCGCGCCCATGCAGATTGACGGCATACGGCGTGGTCGGCAGGTTGCCCCCGTAGATCGACGAGCAGCCGGTCGCGTTGGCGATCACGGTGCGATCGCCAAAAAGCTGCGTGATCAGTTTGATGTACGGCGTCTCGCCACAGCCCGCGCATGCGCCGGAGAACTCAAACAGCGGCTGCTGCGCCTGCTGCTGGCGGATGCTGGTCACCTTGATGTTGTGGCGGTCGGTTTCCGGAAGTTTGCGGAAGAAATCCCAGTTCTCGCGTTCCTGAGTCAGCAGCGGCGGCTGTGGGCGCATGTTCAGCGCCTTGAGGTTGAGGGCGGATTTATTCTTCGCCGGGCAGACATCGACACAGATGCCACAGCCGGTGCAGTCTTCCGGCGAGACCTGGATGGTGTACTGCAAGCCCGACCATTCTGTATCGCGGGCAGGAACCGCCTTGAACGTCTCTGGCGCGCCTTCCAGCGCAGCAGGCTGATAGGCCTTGATGCGGATCACGGCGTGCGGGCAGACCATCGCGCACTTGCCACACTGGATGCAGATCTCCGGATCCCAGACCGGGATTTCCTGCGCCAGGTTGCGCTTCTCGTACTGGCTTGTGCCAGAAGGATACGTGCCATCGACAGGCAGCGCGCTGACGGGCAGCAGATCGCCGCGGCGGGCGATCATCTCGCCGAGGACGCCGCGCACAAAATCCGGCGCATCGGCGGTCACGGGCGGGATCATGGGGATCTGGCTGGTGACTCCCTGCGGCACTGCGACTTCAAACAGATTATCAAGCGTGTTATCAACGGCCTTCAGGTTCATGGCGACGACTTCTTCGCCCTTGCGCCCATAGGTCTTTTCGATCGAATGCTTGATCTCGGCGATGGCTTCGTCTCGCGGGAGCACGCCGGAAATGGCGAAGAAGCAGACCTGCATAACGGTGTTGATCCGCCCGCCCATGCCGCTGTCTTTGGCGACCTTATAGGCGTCGATGACGTAGAAGCGCAGCCGCCTGTCGATGATATTCTGCTGAACTTCACGCGGAAGCTGATCCCAGATCTGATCGGGCCCGAACGCCGTATTGAGCAGGAAAACGCCGCCTTCCACCGCTTCGCTGAGCATATCGAAACGGTCGAGGAACGTCGGCTGATGACAGGCGATGAAATTCGCCCGGCTGATCAGATAGGGCGAACGAATCGGGTTGGGACCGAAGCGCAGGTGCGAGACGGTCATCGAGCCAGACTTCTTTGAGTCGTAGACGAAATAGCCCTGCGCGAAGTTCGGCGTATTCTCGCCGATGATCTTGATCGAGTTCTTGTTCGCGCCGACTGTACCATCGCTGCCGAGACCGTAAAAGACGGCGCGCACCACATTGTCCGGCTCGATCGAAAAATCAGGATCGACGGGCAAACTGGTATGGCTGACATCATCGAGGATGCCAACAGTGAAGTGATTTTTCGGCTTTGCCTGATGCAGATTGTCAAAGACGGCTTTCACCATCGCGGGCGTGAATTCCTTTGAAGACAGCCCATAGCGCCCGCCGACGATCTGCGGCATATCGCCTTGCCACGTCTCATGCAGCGCAGTGATCACGTCGAGATAGAGCGGCTCGCCAGCGCTGCCCGGTTCCTTGCAGCGATCCAGCACCGCGATCTTCTGCACCGTCTGCGGCAGCGCCCCTGTGAAGCGTGCCAGATCGAATGGGCGATACAGCCGCACCTTGAGCACGCCAACTTTCTCGCCGCGCGCATTCAGGTAATCGACCGTTTCGTGCGCTGTTTCCGCGCCGGAACCCATCACGACGATCACCCGCTCGGCGTCGGGCGCGCCGTGGTATTCATAAAGCTGATACTGCCGCCCGGTGACGCCCGCAAAGCGATCCATCGCATGCTGAACGATCTCCGGGCAGACGACGTAGAACGGATTGACCGTCTCGCGCGCCTGGAAGTAAACATCCGGGTTCTGTGCCGTGCCGCGAATGAACGGATGCTCCGGCGAAAGCGCACGGCGGCGATGGGCGAAGATCAGCTCATCATCGATCATGGCGCGCAGATCGTCATCGCTCAGAAGCTGAATTTTGGCGACTTCATGCGAGGTGCGGAACCCGTCAAAGAAGTGGATGAACGGCACACGCGCCTGAAGGGTGGCAGCCTGGGCGATCAGCGCGAAGTCGTGCGCTTCCTGCACCGAGGCGGACGACAGCAGCCCCCAGCCCGTGGCGCGTGTCGCCATCACATCGCTGTGATCGCCGAAGATCGATAAGCCCTGCGCCGCGATCGCGCGCGCCGCCACATGAAAAACCGCCGTCGTCAGTTCGCCGGCGATCTTGTACATATTCGGGATCATCAGCAGCAGCCCCTGCGACGCGGTGAAGGTCGTCGTCAGCGAACCCGCCTGAAGCGCGCCATGCACAGCGCCCGCCGCGCCCGCTTCGCTCTGCATCTCGACGACTTTCGGAACCGTTCCCCACAGGTTCGGCTGTTCATTCGCTGCCCATTCATCCGACCATTCCCCCATCGCCGAGGACGGCGTGATCGGGTAAATGGCGATGACTTCATTCAGTTTGTAGGCAACACGAGCGACGGCTTCATTGCCGTCCAGGGTCATCACCTCAGTCGCCATGGAGTTCTCCTAACTCACCCATCTCTTCCAGATAAACAAAAACGCGCTGCGCCTCCGCCTCATCAACCTTGCTCAGGGCGAAACCCACATGCACGATCACATAGTCCCCGATGACGGCTTCTGGCACGAGCGCCAGACTGACTTCCTTGATCACACCGCCAAAACTGACCTTGCCGCTGCGATCAAGCCCATCTCCGCTGATGCTGATCAATTTGCCCGGAACTGCCAAACACATACTGCCCCTCACGTAACGCCGCCGCGATTTGACCGAGCGCGATCCCGCCGTCGTTCGGGGGAATACGCGCCTGCCAGTACGGGGTGAAACCTGCTTTTCGCAGGCTGGCGATTGCTTTCTCCAGCAGCAGGCGGTTCTGGAAGCAGCCACCCGTGAGTACCACCTGCTGAATACCGACCTGCTCTGCCATCGCCGTGATCAGCGCCGCCAGCGTGTTGTGGAACTTCGCGCTTATCTGCGCGGCGTCGCTTTCCATCAGCATGGCTTCCAGCATCGGCTTCCATTCAATCATCGCGCGGCAAGGCATCCGGGTGTTAGTGACGGGTGTAACTTCGTATGGGTAGCATTCGTCGGTTTTTACGCCGAGCGCGGCAAATTCGAGCTGCATGGCGGCCTGCCCCTCAAAGCTGCACTGCTGGCGCAGACCCGCCAGCGCAGCCACCGCGTCGAACAGCCGCCCGATGCTGGAGGTCAGCGGCGCGTTGATCCCCCGGCGCAGCGCTGCTATCAGCACGGTGAGTTCGGCAGGGGTGAAATCCAGCCGTTCTCGCGGCAGATCCTCTCCAAACGCTGCAAAGAGCAAACCGAGCAGACTGCGCCTCGGCTGGCGCGCTGCGATCTCGCCGCCGGGCAGCGGGAACGGTTTCAGCGCGGCCGCGCGTTCGAAGCCCGCGCCTTCGCCGATGATGAGAAATTCACCGCCCCAGAGGGTGCGGTCAGCGCCCAGCCCTGTGCCATCCCAGGTGACGCCAAAAACGGGCGGCTGGAGATCATGTTCTGCCAAGCACGAGAGCGCGTGCGCATAATGATGCTGAACGCGCAGCAGCGGCAAACCGAGCGCTTCGGCGTGCTGTGTGCTGGCATAATCCGGATGCAGATCGCAGACGACCGCGCTGGGCTTCGCTTCATAGACGCGCTGAAAATCCGCCAGCACCCGCCGGAAAGCCGCCAGCGACTCCTTCGTATCAAGATCGCCGAGATGCTGGCTGAGAAAGACATGACCCTTGTGCAGCAGAGCGACGGTGTTCTTCTGGTGTGCCCCAACGGCGATCAGTGAGCGACTATTGTCCGCTGGCAGATCGACGGGCAGCGGGGCATATCCACGCGCGCGGCGCAGGATCAGGGGTCGTCCATCGACCACGCAGACGACCGAGTCATCGACATGCCGGGCGATCGGGCGATCATGAACGAGGAACACATCGGCGATCGCCTGAAGCCGGCTGAGCGCCTCGCTTTCATCGATACAGATCGGCTCGCCAGAGAGATTGCCGCTGGTGGCGACCAGGGGGAAACCAAGATCATGCAGCAGCAGGTGATGCAGCGGCGTATAAGGCAGCATCACGCCGAGATACGGATTACCCGGCGCAGCATCCGGCGCGATCTGCCGTCCGTGATAGCGCAGCAGCACGATCGGCGCTTCGGATGAGATGAGCAGGGTGCGCTCGGCTTCGCTGACCTCGCAGTCCTGCTCCACCATCGCCAGCGACGGATACATCACCGCCAGCGGCTTTTCATAACGCCCCTTGCGGCAGCGCAGCCGGTGAACCGCCTGTTCGCTGCGCGCATCCACCATCAGATGGAAGCCGCCCAGCCCTTTGACCGCGACGATTTCCCCTCTGCACAGCGCAGCTTCCGCCTGGATCAGGGCATCCTCGCGCTCCGCCAGCGCCGCGCCGGAACGATCCCACAACGCAAGCTGCGGGCCGCAGCGCGGGCAGGCGTTCGGCTGGGCATGAAAGCGCCGATCCAGCGGATTTTCGTATTCAGCGCGGCAGTCCGGGCACTGAGTAAAGGCACGCATGGTCGTGGCAGGGCGATCGTAAGGCAGATCGTGGATGATGCTGAAGCGGGGACCGCAGTGAGTACAGTTGATGAACGGATAGCGGTAGCGCCGGTCAGCCGGATCCAAGAGTTCACGCAGACAGTCCGGGCAGGTCGCCAGATCAGGCAGGATCAGCGCCGTTCTTGCGCCCTCAGCCTCACTGTGATGAATGCTGAAATCGTGTTCTCCAAGCGGCGTGACAGATTCTGAAGCAAGCGCGTGGATGGCGGCATGCGGCGGCAGCTCTGCCCGCAGCCGCGCCTCGAACCTATCCAGCACCGCAGCAGAAGCCTCTACTTCGATCACCACACCCTGCGGCGAGTTGATCACCCAGCCGCCGGTACGCAGCTCAGCCGCCAGCCGGTACACGAACGGACGGAAGCCGACGCCCTGCACCATACCCTGCACTGTCAGGCGGCGGCGCTCGATCATCCTTCATCCCCGCTTTGATTCGTCGAAGCGAAAAAAGCCGAAGCGATCCCTTCAATCGTCCGCATCAGATCGGGCAGCGCCGTCTGAATGAGCATCGAGAAGCCGGATCCCAGCGCAAACGACGCGCCGGTCACCGCGATTAGCAGCGCCGACGGCGATCTGCCATACCACTGCTGTGCAGCCGCCAGCAGCGATGCGGGCGTGACATGATGCGAAAACGCGCCGCTCACGCTCTGCGGCTCGACCCGTTCGACCAGAATCTCGGTTGGGGTGACACCATCGCGCGCGTCGAAGAAGATCACGCGGTCAGCGCGGCTGATCGGCTCCGCAAGTTCCGGCATGAGCTGGGTGCAGGTGAGCACCTCCGCCTGCTGCCGGATATGCTCCGCCAGATACAGCCCCAATCCATCATCCGTCCGCAGTGTGCTGCCTATCCCGATGATCAGGTTCATAGGGGTTCAGCGCTTCAACTCATCGACCACGCCGCCCGCCTGATCCACAAGCTGGATGTGCAGCGGCATCTGTCCGACGGCATGCGTCGAACAGCTCAGGCAGGGGTCAAAGGAACGGATCAGCGCCTCGACGCGGTTGAGCATCCCTTCGCTGAGCGACGCGCCGCGCACATAACGCCGGGCGACTTCGTAAACACCGCGATCCATCGCCATATTGTTGTGCCCCGTCGCAATGATCAGGTTGGCGCGGGTAATCAGCCCATCACGATCGATCTCGTAGTGATGCAGCAGCGTGCCGCGCGGCGCTTCGCTCATGCCAACGCCCTCATTGTTGTTGGGCAGCGCGTGGGCACGAACGCGGTCGCTCAGGATTTCCTCATCGTGCAGAAGCTGGTCGATCTTCTCAAAGCCGTACAGAATTTCGATCAGCCGGGCATAGTGGTAATGGAAACTGCTCTGGTAATCGACTTCGCGGAAGGCTTGCAGCGCGGCATCTGCGCGCGGCGTGCCGCACGACGAAATGATGTTCAGGCGCGCCAGGGGACCAACGCGATAGATGCCATCCGGGTAGCCCAACGGCTTGTAGTACGGCGATTTCAGATAGGAATGCGGCTCGACAGCCTCGCCGATATAGCTGGCATAATCAGCCGGGTCGAGATGATCGGCAATGATCTGCCGGTTCTGATCGACGACACGCAGCGTGCCATCATACATCTCCAGCGCATCATCTTCCGTCACCAACCCCATGAACGCCGTTTTGAGCGTGCTGAAGGCGGCAATCTCCTCGTCATAGCCCCTGAGCGCGTCACGATACCATGCAAGTGTGCGCTCGGCGATGGCGATACCTTCCGGAATCATCGCCAGCATCGTCTCGCGCTTTTCAGGGGTCAGCGGGGCGCTCACGCCGCCTGGGACGACCCATGCCGGGTGGATGCGCTTGCCGCCGAGCAGCTCGATGATCTGCTGGCCGATCTGCCGCAGCCGAACGCCGTCGCGTGCCAGCTCAGGCTGTGCCCGCGCCACCCCGAACAGGTTACGTTCCGCCGGGTCAGCATCCATGCCGAGCAGCAGATCGGGCGACGAGAGATAGAAGAAGCTCAGCGCGTGAGACTGGATGATCTGCGCCAGGTTGAGAACGCGGCGCAGGTTGGCGGCCGTCTCCGGGATGCGAACCGCCAGCAGCGCATCGCAGGCTTTTGCCGAAGCGACCAGGTGACTGACCGGGCAGATGCCGCAGATGCGCGCCATCAGCGACGGCATTTCGTGGAATGGACGCCCCTCCACGAATTTCTCGAAGCCGCGCACCTGTGTGACGTGAAAATGCGCATTTTCGACCTCGCCTGCCTCATCAAGCTGAATGGTGATTTTGGCGTGCCCCTCAATGCGGGTGACAGGATCGATGACAATCGTTTGCGGCATGATGCGCCTCCTATGCGCCGAAGCGCGTCTTTCCACTGAGATCCGGGGTGCGGCCGGCGAGCAGTTCGCTCAGGACGTAGAAGATCACCTCGGCGCTGGGCGGGCAGCCCGGCACATAGAGATCCACAGGAACGACCGAATGCACGGGGCGCACGACCGGCAGCAGCCGCGGGATGACGTGATCGGGGATCTGCGCGTTGAGCAAGCCCGGATCGAGATAGGCGCGCTGAAGCACAGGCTCCGCGCCGACGGTGTTGCGCAGCGACGGCACGTTGCCAGTCACGGCGCAGTCTCCCAGCGAGATCAGCAGTTTTGTGTGCTGGCGAATGTGGCGGATCTTTTCGAGATCTTCCTCACTGCTGACCGAGCCTTCAACCAGTGTGACATCCACCTCGTCAGGGAAATCCTTGCGGTCAACCAGCGGGCTGTAGACCAGTTCGACCTGATCGGCGATCTCCAGCAGGCGGTGATCGATATCGAGAAACGACATGTGGCAGCCGGAGCAGCCATCGAGCCAGACTGTTGCGAGGCGGACGCGAGTCATTTCTGTTCCTCCCGCATTTTCGAGAGATACGTCAGGAAGCCGTAGCGTTTGGTCATCTCGCCAACGGCGCGCCCCTTCTCAAAGAGCGCCCCGGTCGGGCAGACCTGAACGCATTTGCCGCAACTCGTGCAGGTTTCCGACTCGCCCCACGGCTGGTTCATATCCGTGATCACGCGGGACTCTACGCCGCGCCCCATCACATCCCAGGTATGCGAGCCTTCGATCTCGTCACAGACGCGAACGCAGCGCGTACACAACACACAGCGGTTGTGATCGATGGCAAAGCGCTGATGCGATGCATCGACCCAGCGACGGGGGAACATGTTCGGCATGCGGATGTGATCGATACCCATCCTGACCGCCAGATCCTGAAGTTCACAATGCCCATTCTCGACACATACCGAACAGATATGGTTCCCCTCGGCAAACAGCATCTCGACGGTCATGCGGCGATATTTGCGCAGCCGCTCGGAGTCGGTGTGAACCTCCATCCCTTCAGCGCAGAAGGTGGTGCAGGCGGGCAGCAGCCGGGGGATGCCGACGACTTCGACCAGGCACAGGCGGCACGCGCCAATGCTGGACAAACCGCTGACATGGCAGAGCGTCGGAACAGGGATGTTCTGATCGCGCGCGACATCGAGGATCGTCTCATCCTCACGACCGCTGACATCCTGATCGTTGATCCTGAACGTAACCACACGGCTCATACCGGCTCCTTCGCTTTCAAAGCATGGCACACACCCGCCGGGCAGACGTGATCGACAATATGCGCCAGATATTCCGCGCGGAAATAGCGCAGCGTGCTCATCACGGGATTCGGCGCGCCCTGCCCCAGTCCGCACAGGCTGGTATGCTTCACCATGTCACACAGCTCTTCGAGCAGCGCCAGATCGTCGAGCGTGGCTTCTCCCTGGGTGATCTTTTCCAGCAGGCGATACATCTGCGCCGTGCCGACGCGGCAGGGGATACATTTGCCGCACGACTCAGACATGCAGAATTCGACAAAGAACTTGGCAACATCCACCATGCAGGCACTTTCGTCCATGACGATCATGCCGCCCGACCCCATGAATGAGCCGACCTTGGCCAGCGATTCGTAATCGACGGTGATATCGAGATGTTCCTCAGGGATGCACCCGCCTGAGGGGCCGCCCGTCTGCACCGCCTTGAAGCGTTTGCCTTCCGGGATGCAGCCGATCTCATAGACGATTTTGCGCAGCGAGATGCCCATCGGCACTTCGATCAGACCGGTGCGCTCGACACTGCCGGTGAGCGCAAAGACCTTCGTCCCCTTGCTGCGCTCCGTGCCGATGCTGGCAAGCAGATCGCCGCCATCGCGCAGGATCGGCATGATGTTGGCGAATGTCTCGACGTTGTTGATCAGCGTCGGATAGCCCCACAAGCCGTGTTCCGCCGGGTAGGGTGGACGTGGGCGGGGCTGCCCGCGTTTCCCCTCGATCGAGGCGATCAGCGCGGTTTCCTCGCCACAGACGAATGCACCCGCGCCCAGCCGCACATCCAGCTTGAAGCTGAAGCGCGTGCCGCAGATATCATGACCGAGCAGCCCATGTTTTTCTGCCTGGCGGATGGCATGTTTCAACCGTTTGACCGCCAGCGGATACTCGGCGCGCACATACAGAAAACCGGCATCCGCGCCGACAGCGTAAGCGGCGATCAGCATGCCTTCGATCAACTGGTACGGCGCATCTTCCATCACACTGCGATCCATGAATGCGCCCGGATCGCCCTCGTCGCCATTGCAGACGACGTATTTATGCTCTCCGGCTGCCTTGGCAACCGTACTCCATTTCAACCCGGTGGGATAGCCCGCGCCGCCGCGCCCACGCAGCCCGCTCCGGGTGATCTGCTCGATCACCTGCGCGGGGGTCATCTCGGTCAGAACATGAATGAAGGTGGAGAAGCCGCCTTTGGCGATGTAGGCTTCGATGCGTTCGGGATCGAGCATACCGTTATGCTCAAGGACGATCTTTTTCTGCGCAGTGAAGAACGGCATCGTGGTATCACAGCGGAGCCGTTCGATCGGGCCCGACTCCAGGCTGTCGATCAGGGCAGGCGCATCATCCGGCGTCACCCGCTGATAGAGCACATCCTGCGACTCGACGGTGACCAGCGGACCTTCTGCACACAAGCCACGGCAGCCCCCCTCTCTGAGAGAACAACGCCGCTCCAGCCCGCGCTGCCTGATTTCGCCCTCAAGCTGGCGAACGAGCTGCTCGCTCTGGAGCGACTGGCAGCCCGTGCCAGAACACACGATGATGCGATGCTCAAAGGCAGCCTGCGCTTCCCGCTCCGCGCGCGCAATTTCGTGCAGTTCATCCGCGTTCATGGGTCACCATTTCCTTCATGCGCGTCACCGCTTCTGCCGGCTCAAGCTTGCCCGC
>SZPD01000085.1 GCA_030263515.1 Anaerolineae bacterium CFX9
ATTTACGGCGCGATCGCCGGGCGCACAGAGCCTGAAAGCGCTGAGCTGGGCACAGCGCCGGGCGTGGTCGGCCCGACGCGCATCCTGCCGCGATCCTCGGTCAGCGAGCTGGCCGGTCTGATCGAGCATCTGCATGAGCGCAGCGCACAAAGCGCGCATCTGGATATCTACAGGCTGCCCGCTGAACTGGGCGTCGAGATGACCGATCTGGTTCAGACGATTGAAATGGCAGAAATACTGGGGTTTGCCACGGTCAGCGCTGGTGATATTCAGATCACGCCGCTCGGTCAGGCATTCGCCGAAGCCTCGATCCAGACGCGCAAGGAATTGTTTGCGCAGCGCGCCCGCCGCCTGCCGATGATTCAGTGGATCATGCAGATGCTGAATGCCGTGCCAGATCGCGCGCTTCCCTGGAAGGTCTTCTATACCGCGCTGCTGCCGGAATTCCCGGACGAAACAGCAGAGCGCCAGCTCGACGTGGTGATCGACTGGGGGCGCTACTCAGAACTGCTCGAATACGATGACAACGATGAGATGCTGAGGATCCCCACGCAGGCAGTCGCTGTGCCGGCGTAAGGCTCATCAGACAGAAAAAAAGACGGCGCATGGGGGAGTGCCGCCGTCTGTATATACCTGCCTGATGGATTGGGGCTGGTGGGATTCGAACCCACACGCGCTTGCGCGCAGGAGTTTTTAAGACTCCCATGGCTGCCATTTCATCACAACCCCGCAATCGTGAGTCTATCAATATCGTTTCCGAGCGTCAACCACTGGGCAGGCGCGCAGGGAACCTGAAAGTCAGGCTGCATGACCACACCATCACCGTCTTCACTGCTGCGCCGCTTCCGCCGTCGTTTGCGCGGGATGAGCGTTTTCGTCCTGACACTGCTGGTGATCGAGTTCATCGATGAGCTGGCGTATGGCTCGCGCGAAACGGCATGGCCGCTGATCCGCGCTGACCTCAACCTGAGCTACGCCGATATCGGCCTGCTGATGGGACTGCCGATCTTTGCCAGCACGATCATCGAGCCGATCCTGAGCATCCTGTCCGATATTCCCGGCTGGCGGCGGCGGATCATCCTGATCGGCGGTCTGGCGTTCATCGCAGAGCTGATGCTGGTGGCGCTGGCAACCAACGGCGCAACAATCCTGCTGGCGTACCTGTTGTTCAGTCCGTTTGCAGGCGTGTTCGTGTCCCTGTCGCAAGCCGCGCTGATGGACTATGCGCCCGATCGTCATGAGCAGAACATGGCGCGCTGGACGTTATTCGGCGCGGTTGCGATCGTCGTCGCGCCCATCCTGCTCAGCCTTGTTCTGACGCTGGGGGGCACATGGCGCATCATGTTCATCCTCAGCGCCATACTCACGCTCGGCGTCTGGCTGGCGCTGCGCGTTCAGCGCTTTCCACAGCATCATGCGCCTGATCCGGATGATCCTGAAGCCGCGCCAGCCACCTTCCCGCAGCTCATCGACGGCTTTCGCGGGGCTTTCCGGGCGCTGCGGCGCAGTTCGGTGCTGCGCTGGCTAGTCCTGCTCGATTTCAGCGATCTCATGCTCGACGTGCTGTATGGCTACCTGGCGCTCTATTTCGTCGATGTGGTAGGCGTGACCGAGGGGCAGGCGGCGCTCGGCATCGCCGTCTGGACGGGTGTCGGCCTGCTCGGCGATGTGCTCATCATCCCGCTGCTGGAACGGGTGCGCGGGCTGACTTACCTGCGCTTCAGCGCGGCGGTCAATCTGCTGCTCTTTCCAACGTTTCTGCTCATTCCCGGCTTCACCCCGAAAGTGATCGTCCTCGGCATCCTCGGCGTCTTCAACGCGGGCTGGTATTCCGTCCTGCAGGCACAGGTCTACAGCGCCATGCCGGGGCAGAGCGGCGCGGCGGCAGCGCTCAGCAGCATCTTCGGGGTGATCACCGGTCTGCTGCCGTTAGGGATCGGCGTGGCGGCCCACCTGTTCACGCTGGAAAATGCCATGTGGCTGCTGCTGCTCGGCCCGATCGCGCTGCTGATTGGTATCCCGCGCCGCCGTCAGGACGCGCTATAATAACGGAAAATCTGTCAGAAAATCGGCTGAAAAAGCAGGAAAACGCATGACCATTCTTCCGATCGTGTTCACCGACAATCCGGTACTGCGCAAAAAGGCGCGCCGGGTGATGAGTTTTGACGCGCCTTTCCAGAAACTGGTCGATGACATGGTGGAAACGCTGATCGATGCGCCCGGCGTCGGGCTGGCAGCGCCGCAAGTCAACGTTTCGCAGCGCCTGATCATCGTCCGCCTGCAGGATGACGAGGAGAGCGTCAGGGAATTTGGCGAGGAGGCGGGCAAACTCTACGTCATCGCCAACCCTGAGATCATCAAAGCCAGCCGGACGATGGTTGAAGGCGTCGAAGCCTGCCTGTCGATCCCCGGCTATTATGGCACGGTTGACCGGCACGAAAGCGTCGTCATCACGGGTCAGGATCGCCACGGCAAACCCATCCGCATCAAGGCGAAGGACTGGCTGGCGCGCGTCTTCCAGCATGAGATCGACCACCTGAACGGACAGCTTTACATCGACATCGCCAGCGAGGTCTGGAAAGCGAAGGAAGGCGAGGAGTCTGAAGACGAAACGCCGACCGAGACCTCTGCATGAGCGATCTGGCGGCGCGGCTGCGCGCACTTCCCTCTGTAGACTCGCTGCTCTCTGAACCGGCCACTGCGCCGCTCATCGAACGCTTCGGGCGGCAGGCAGTCGTCGGCGCGCTGCGCGCCACGCTGACGGATACGCGCGCCAGCCTCCGCAGTGATGCAAGCGCCGCAGTCGATCCGGCGGCTCTGCTCGATGCGGCTGCCGCCCGGCTTCAGCGGGCGTTCAACCCCACCCTTCGTTCTGTCATCAACGCCACGGGCATCATCATTCACACCAATCTGGGGCGAGCGCCACTTTCCCCCGCGGCACAGCGCGCCGTCCTCGAAGTCGCCGCTGATTACAGCACGCTGGAATACGATCCTGAAACGGGCAGACGCGGCAGCCGCCTGATCCACGCGGATGCTGTTTTGCGTGAGGTGACCGGCGCGGAAGCGGCGCTGGTCGTCAACAACAACGCCGCCGCGCTGGTGCTGATCCTGTCTGCGCTGGCACGGGACAAGGACGTGATCATCTCTCGTGGGCAGCTTGTCGAGATCGGCGGCGGCTTCCGCGTGCCGGATGTGATGGCGCAGAGTGGCGCGCATCTGGTGGAAGTCGGGACGACCAACCGCACCCGGCTGGCAGATTTTGAGCAGGCTGTGGGCGAGCGTGCTGCAATGATCATGCGGGCGCACGCCTCAAATTTCAGGCAGATCGGCTTCGTCGAACAACCCTCGCTGGCTTCGTTGGCGGCGCTGGCGCATGCGCACGGCATTCTGGCCGTCGATGACCTCGGCAGCGGCGCGCTGCTCGATACCGCCATGTTCGGGCTGGAGCATGAACCGACGGTGCAGGAAAGCCTGGCGGCGGGCTTCGATCTGGTGGCATTCAGCGGAGACAAGCTGCTGGGCGGACCTCAGGCAGGCATCATCGTCGGCAAACGGGCACTGATCGACATCCTCAGGCGGCATCCTCTGGCACGCGCCCTTCGGATGGACAAGCTGGGGCTGGCGGCGCTGACAGCGACGCTCGATCATTACCGGCGCGGCGAAGCGGTCGAGCAGATCCCCGTCTGGCGGATGATCGCCAAATCGCTGGACGATGTGCGGCTGACGGCAGCACGCTGGGCCCAGCGCACCGGTGGCGAGGTCATTTCCGGCACATCCGCCGTCGGCGGCGGCAGCCTGCCCGGCGAAACACTGCCCACGGCGCTGCTGGCGCTCTCGGTATCCCACCCAGACGATTTCACGGCTCGCCTGCGGGCACACAATCCACCCGTGATCGCGCGCATTCAGGACGACCGCGTGCTGTTCGACCCGCGCACTGTCTTTGAAGAGCAGGAAATGCTGCTGCTCGGCGCGATCCACAGCGTACAGAACCGCGTCTGATCTCTATTCGATCACCTCATTCGGGACTTCCCGCGAGCGCAGGAAGATCTCGATAACTGCAAACGCCAGCGCGAGGAAAAACGCGATCGGCGGCGTGAGTACGCGCGGAACCTGAAGCCATGCGCACGTCACCACGAACAAACCGATCCACACGCTCTGACGCACCAGCACACCGCCGGGCGGCAGATAACGACTGCGCGGCGTGAAGCGCTTGTTGAGGAAGCGGACGAATGGCAGCGCCGTGCCGACAACGGCTACCTGAAGCAGCAGAAAGAACATCCAGCGAGGACCGACGCGGGGAATCTGCGTCGTGACGAGCGTGAACAAGCCGCCCCAGCCGATGATCATCATCAGCACGGCGGCGATCATCACCCCGATATGATCGGGCGGAGTGCGGCGGGTCTCGCTGTAGTAACGGCTCATGCGAGTCATTATAGCGCCGTCCGCCGCGAGTGCGCTATGATGACATCATGTGGAGAGCAACGCTGCGCTGGATGCTGCCGATCTGGCTGATCGTGGCGCTGCTGTGCGCGGTCATCCCCACAGCAGCCAGCCGCGAGGAATCGATGTCGCCCGTCTGGACGAGCTTCGGCTTCGATGCCTGTGCGCTGCCCTGCTGGAGCGGAATCACGACGGGGGAGACGCCCTTTTCGGATGCGATGGAGCTGATCGGGCAGCACGTGCGAATGCTCAATCACCGCGTGCTGGTCAGCGCGTCGCAGATCAATTTCTCCGCCAGCGCGCCGGAACAGCCCGTCCACGGCTATCTCTTTTACAACGGGACGCGGGTCGGCAGCATCCGGCTGACGCTTCAGCTTCCGCTGCGCGAGCTGATCGTCCGCGCTGGTGAACCGGCCTGCGTCTTCGCCACCAGCATCCCGCCCGGCATGTCCGGCTCGCAGACGATCACGCCGGGCCTGGTGGTCTACTGGGAGATCGACTCGGTGCTGCTCGGCGTTCTGCTCAGCGAGGCAGATGCCGTCCGGCTCGACTCGCAGACCCAATCGCTGTGGATGAGCAGCACAGACTATGCCTGCACAAGAGAAGATGTGACCGAATGGCGCGGTTTTGGGCCCGCCTGGATCTATAGAAATCGCTGAGAGAAAAACTTCGGTCACACGCGGTATAAATTTTCTGGTATACTGATCATTATTGGTGTGACCATGCAGGCACGGGGCATAACAGTTGACAGAGCTGTTGTGGCTCGTGTCTGTATTTTTACCCTCTGGCACAGGGGTACGTAAGGAGGCTCTCTGATGACAACACCGGCGCTTTATCCACTGCGGCTTCAGCCCGCCCTGAAGGTCAAGGTGTGGGGAGGGCGCAAGCTGGAAACCCTGCTGCACAAGACTCTGCCGACGGATGAACCATACGGGGAAGCCTGGGAAATGCACGACAGCGCAGCCGTCATCAACGGACATCTGGCAGGAAAGACAGTGGGCGAGGTGCTCGCGGCATATGGAACCGACCTGGTTGGCATGGGCAACGATCCGGCGGACGGCATGCCCCTGCTGGCGAAATTTCTCGATGCGCAGGACTGGCTTTCGGTGCAGGTGCACCCCAACGATGCGCAGGCCGCCGAGCTGGAGGGCGATCCGCGCGGCAAAACCGAGGCGTGGTACATCATCGCCGCCGAACCCGGCGCGAAGCTGGTTGCCGGCATCAGACCGGGCACGACACAGGCAGCCATGGCAGAAGCGATCCGCGCGGGCACTCTGGAAGACCTGCTCATTTACCTTGAAGTTCAGCCGGGCGACGTGCTGCTCAACAATGCCGGGGCCGTCCATGCGCTGGGGCCGGGCATCGTGATCTACGAGATCCAGCAGTCCTCAGATGTCACGTACCGCCTGTATGACTGGAACCGGCTTGACCTGGACGGAAAACCACGCCAGCTTCATATCGAAAAAGGCGTCCGCGTGAGCGCGCTCGATCGGCTGCCAGAGCTGACCCGCGCTCAAGACGACGACACGCCCGTGCGCCGGCTCGTCGCCAGCCCGTATTTCCACACTTTCGAACACCGCCTGCGCCCGGAGATGCCGGAGTCGCACATCAGCACGAACGGCAGTTTCCAGATTCTGTCGCTGCTGAGCGGAACCGTGCGCCTCCAGGCGGGGCAGGAAAGCATCGACCTCACGACCGGAGAGACAGCTCTGATCCCGGCGTGCCTGCCCGCCTTCACGCTGCACGCCAGCGAGCCGGCTCGCCTGCTGCGCAGCTATCAGCCGCGTTAAACCAGCCAGAATCAGTGCACAATGTAACCGGCGTGTTACCATCTCATCAGGCTGCCCGAATCGGACGCGAGAAAGAAGCGCTGCATATGAACCTCGACTTCATCCGCAGGATCACCCCCACGGCAGGTATTCTCGGTGTGCTGTTCATCGGCTTTGGCTCGCTGTTGTCCGCTGTGGTGTACGTCGGCGCTCAGGGACAGCGCTACTCGCCGCTCAACCACTGGGTTTCTGAACTGGGCGAAGTCGGCGTGTCACAAGGGGCGGCGGTCTTCAACGCCGGGCTGGTGATCGGCGGCATCTGCTCAGCGCTGTTCATGTTCGGCCTGTCGCTGTGGATGCACGGCGCGATCCGCTGGGTGTTCGGCGCGGCCGGCGTCCTCATGGGGATTCTCGGCTCGCTGGTCGGTCTGTTCCCGATGAACAACCTGCTCGCGCACACCACCGCGGCGGCGGGCTTCTTCCTGGCTGGCGGGATATCGATCGGGCTGTTTTCGCTCTACAACGGGTTCAGCCGCCAACTGCTGTTTCCGCGCTGGCTGGTGCTGCCGGGGGTCCTGACCGTCGGCAGTTTCGTCCTGTTCTCGCTGTCCCTTCTCAATATCGAAGCGGCAGTCAGCGTCCTAGAAACGCCAGAGGTGAGGCCAGCATTCTGGCTGACAACCACGCTGGAATGGCTGGTCGTGATCGGCCTGCTGGTGTGGATGTTCTTCATTTCGCTGCGCCTGCGCACTGCCACAGATGAGGAAATCGAGGCGCATGCCGCAGCAGTGCTGCCGTGAAGTCCGCTACTCCAGCCGTTCGACCGTCAGGCGGAAGTCGCCGGTCGTCGTGCCATCGCGAACGCCGAAGCGCGTGACGGCGATGATATACGTCCCATCTTCCGGCAGCACGTAGGTCAGCAGCGAGTCGCGCGTGGTGTCATCGGCATCATCGTTGATACCGTCCGGCAGGGTGACATCAGCGGCATCGCGCAGGATGACGATCGGATCGAGATTACCGGTCAGCCGCTCGGCACGAATCACGATGGCATCGCCCGCCTCGCCCGTAAACTGATAGAAAATGGCGTAGCGTTCGTTGGTGATCGTCCCGGTGACGGGCGTGCCATACCGGATCAGGATGTCGCCGCCTTCGCTTGCCTGCTGCTGGGGTGAGGGCGTGGTCACCTCACCGTCATTCATCCGCCCGCCTTCGCCGGTTTCAGTCACACGGACGGCCGTCGCGTAGCGCTGCCCGAATGTCAGCACACCCGTCGCATCCACGATCGTCTCGCCGCCTGCGTTCACCGTCAGCGCAAATTCGACGGGCACATCGACGCCGCAGGCATTCTGATTCCAGACCCAGATATCGTAATCGCCGGGGACGAGCGACGCGCCCTCAAAGTAGATATGCTCGATCGGCTCTGCGCTGAGCGTCTGGCAGAGTGTATTGCTGTCCACCTGAAGCACGCCGCCGCTGGGCGAACGCGGGCTGCTCCATGAGACTGTTCGCCCACGGGGATCGCGCACGAACAGATTGAGGTCTGCACTGCCCCTCCAATCCAGCGTCACCGTCAGCAACCCCGGCGTCAATGCAATCTCGCCCGCCGTGATCGCCAGCGTATACGTGCCCGCTGTGACACCCTGCGCAAGGTTCGAGCGCGAGGCGACGATCAGGTATTCGCCATCCTTCGGCAGACGGAACTGCGTGATACGCGCATCGCGCGCTGCGCCCGCGTCGTCGTTGGCGGTCAGTTCGTTGAGGTCGCTGTCCATCAGGATCAGGTAAGGATCAAGCCCGCTGCCCGGAGGCGCTGTCATCGACAGCGTGACCAGTTCGCCCACCTTGCCGCTGAAACGATAGAACTGGAGCGGGGCATTGCTGGTGATCGTGCCGCTGTAATCAGCGTTATAGGTGACATCCTGCGCAGGGATCTGGGCAAATTCCTGCGGCACATTGGTGAAGCGCAGGCTGAATGAGCCTGTCGTGCCGGGATTGCGGTTGCTCACCTGAAGGATGTAGGGCGAACTGCGCGGCGCGGTCGTTCGCAGTGTGGCGAAGCGCTGCCCCGTCGCCGTGCCGATCTCGCGCAGGCTGAGATCGAGCAGGGTCAGTTCAGGTCCTGCGCCGTTCGCCTGGGCATCCTCACCGACGAACATATTGAAGCTGAGCAGATCGCCCAGACGCGCATTGACAATGTAGCTGGTCGTCGGCGACTCGGCGGTGAACGTGCCGCTCACCGCATCGCCCACCTGGAGCGTCGTCCCGGCAACGCGGCTGGTGTAAATATCAAAGCTGCCGGTTCCCTCGCGGGCGCTGGCTTCGATCAGATACCAGCCGGTTTCAGGCAGTGTGACGAAAGCGACCGTTTCCCCTGCCCGCGTCTGTGATTCACGACTGATCGGCATGTTCTGGCTGTTGAGAATGCGTAGCTGAGGCGAGAGATCGCCTTCGATGCGGGTCATGATGGCGCGCATCAGATCGCCCTGTCGCCCGGCAACCGCGAAGTATCGCAGCGGAACATCCGCCGTGATCAGCCCGGCGGTGACATCCTGAAACTGGATGATGGTGAAATCGACCGCAAACGGCGGCGGCGCTGACAGCGGGTCGCCGGGTGTCGGCTGGGCATCTGTGCCGGTCAGCGTGAGCGAGAGGCGAAAAGTTCCCACACCGCCTGCCTGCCCAAAGCGCGAGGCATCGATGGTATACGTCCCCGTCTGCGACAGCGTAAGCGCGATCAGCGAGTTGCGATTGCCAGGTTCAAGATCGTCATTGCGTGCGATCAGCGTGCCGCCGCTGTCGTAGAGCGAAAGGAACGGATCCAGCCCGCCGCTGGTTGTCTCCATGCGGATCGTCACGCTCTGCCCGGCGGTCGCCTCAAAGCTGTAGAGTACGCTGGTGACAGCATCGTTGATACTGCCCTCGATCGTTCCGGGCCGGATCGGGAAAACCGGGGCGCTGGTTGCCGTCGGCGTCGGGGTCGGCGCGGCGGTCTGGATCGCGGCCTGCGTCTGCGCGAGGAAAGGAAAGCGCGGCGTCGGCGTCGGGGTGGTTTCCTGCGCGTCAGCCATCGCGTAAGGCAGGATCAGCAGCAGACTCAGCGCCAGCCACCGAACATGCCCGATCAGACGCCGCAGACGGGCGGGATGATGTGCCATCTCAGGCGTCCCCCTCACCGGAGATCATCCCCGGAACGACGATCTCAATCCAGTCGGCGATCTCGTCGCTGAGCTGAGCTGATGCAGCCGGCGTGAGATGCACCGGCGTGTCCGTGAACTGATCCGGCGCGATGCGGTTCCACAGGTCGAGCGTGGGGATGCCCCGCTGGTTGATCCACTCGCGCAGCAGATCGCGGTAGCGATCATAGATCCAGCGGGGATAAAAAGCGTTGTAGCGCAGATCGCTGTTAGCGCCATCGCTGATGTAGATCGGCTCATTGATCAGCACGATCGGCACAGCGCCTGCCCGCTCAACGCCCGCCTCAAGGACATCGAACGCCAGATCATGCGGGGTGATCACGGCAGGGCTGTCGTACACATCCCATGACTCGTCAGCAGAAAGATCGGTGGCGCGCGGCGTGTAGCGCTCCGGGATGGCGTGATCGATCCCCGTCGCCCACCACGACACCCCATAGAGCTGCAAGCGCAGCCAGTCGGCAAGGGCGCGGCGCTGTCCGATGATCGTCTGGCCGGGAAAATCAGGATCGGCAAAGCGCGGATCAGCCGGGTCGAGATTCAGATCGTATGCTTCGATCAGGCGGCGGGCGCGTTCAGGATTGCGCAGCACGAGCGGGGAATACTGGGCGTCCTTGCCGAACGACTGGAGCGTGAAAATCCATACGATCAGGTCCGGCTGATAGTCCAGCGCTTCATCGAGGATGAGCAGATCCTTCATCAGCGAAAGCACAGGATAGCCGAGGTTGTAGATGACGATACGGCGATCGCCTGTCATCCGCCGCTGCGCGTTGACCTGCGCGATCGTCTGCGCTGGCGGAAGCAGCCAGCCCCACGTCTGTGAGTCGCCGAGGACGACGACACGAAATTCGTCATCTGCCTTCGGACGGGCGATGGCATGTGTGGCGAACATGGCGGGCAGGCTGTCGATGCTCAGGCTGTAGGATGCAGCGGGGTTATCGCCATAGGGCAGCCTGAGGCGCGGCGGAACGATCGTGCCGTAAACCGAGAGATGGCCAAGCGCCTCCAGCGGCTGAACAATCGCGAAGGCGAGGTTGAGGATGATGAATAAAACCGCCGCCTTGAGCGCAATGCGCGCGAGGACGCGCCACGAGGAGCGCATCGAACTCTCAGAGGCTTGAGTGGTCGTGGTCATACCATTAAGTGTAGCGCAGATTTCGGAGAGATAGGCTTGCTGGCAGTGACCGGCGTCATGCGTATATCAGATTCCGATGGATTTATTACGCGCTTCTTATAGTGCCCATCTAGACTCGGATCAGTTTGAACATGGGGGTATTGTCAGCATGGCATTTGATCTCGACCGGTATACCAACAAGGCGCAGGACGCCATTCTCAAGGCGCAGGCGCTTGCCAATGAACTTGGACATTCGGCAATTGAGCCGATTCATATTCTCACCAGCCTGATGGCGCAGAAAGATGGCGTCGTGCCGGAGGTGGTCGCCAAAATCGGCGCACGCCCGCAGGCGCTGCTGGCTGAACTCGACGCGCAGGTCAAGAGCCGACCGCGCACCTATGGCAGCAACGTCCGGGCAAACCTGAACCGCGCCGCAGTCGATCTGCTCACCAAAGCAGAGGCCGAAGCGCAGAAGATGACCGACGAATACGTCAGCACCGAGCATATCCTGCTGGCGCTGACCAGCGAGCCGAGTGTGAGCGGCATTCTGTCTCGCGCTGGCGTGACGTATGACGCCATTTTGCAGGCGCTGACGGCGATCCGCGGCGGACAGCGCATCACCTCGCAGGACCCGGAAACCACCTACAAAAGTCTTGAAAAATACGGGCGTGACCTGACGGCGCTGGCGCGGCGCGGACAGCTTGACCCGGTGATCGGGCGTGAGGAAGAAGTGCGCCGCGTCATCCAGGTCATCAGCCGCCGCACCAAGAATAATCCGGTGCTGATCGGCGAGGCAGGCGTCGGCAAAACCGCCATCGTCGAAGGGCTGGCACAGCGAATCGTCAACGGCGACGTGCCGGAAGGACTGCGCGACAAGCAGATCATCGCGCTCGACATGGGGTCGCTGCTGGCAGGCGCGAAGTTCCGTGGCGAATTTGAGGAACGCCTCAAGGCGGTGCTGAAGGAAGTGATCGACAGCGACGGGCGCGTGATCCTGTTCCTCGATGAGCTGCATACGATCGTCGGCGCGGGAGCCGCAGAAGGCGCGGTGGACGCCGCCAATATGCTCAAGCCGATGCTGGCGCGCGGTGAACTGCGCGCTATCGGCGCGACGACGCTGGACGAATATCGCAAGTACATCGAAAAGGACGCCGCGCTCGAACGGCGCTTCCAGCCCGTGTTCGTCGATGAACCAAGTGTGGAAGACACGATCAGCATTCTGCGCGGACTGAAAGAGCGCTATGAGGTTCATCACGGTGTGCGGATTCAGGACAGCGCGGTGATCGCAGCCGCGACGCTCAGCGCACGCTACCTGCCCGACCGTCAGCTTCCGGATAAGGCCATCGACCTGATCGACGAGGCAGCGGCGCGGCTGAAGATGGAGATCGACTCCAAGCCATCCGCGCTGGATCACGTCGAACGACAGATCATGCAGCTTGAGATCGAACGCGAAGCCCTGCGCAAGGAACGCGATCAGGCGTCGCTCGAACGGCTGGCAGATCTTGAAGAAGACATCGCCAATTTGCGCGAGGATCTGAACGCGCTGACGGCGCGCTGGCAGAAGGAAAAAGACGCCATCACCACCATCCGCACCATCAAGGCGCAGATCGACGAAGCCAAGAACGCGCTCGAAATTGCCGAGCGCCATGCCAACCTGGAGGAAGCAGCGCGGCTGCGCTATGGCACACTGCGCGAACTTGAGCAGCAGTTGAGCGAAGCAGAAGCGGTATCCAACCAGATACGGTCGGAAGGCGGCGCTATGCTGCGTGAGGAAGTCGATGCCGACAGCATTGCCGAAGTCGTCTCGCGCTGGACAGGCGTGCCTGTTTCGCGCTTGCTGGAAGGCGAGATCGACAAGCTGCTGCGGATGGAAACCCGGCTGCATGAGCGCGTCGTCGGGCAGGATGATGCCATCCGCGCGGTTGCCTCTGCCGTCCGCCGAAGCCGTGCCGGCTTGCAGGATCCGCACCGCCCGATCGGCGTATTCCTGTTCCTGGGCCCGACAGGCGTCGGCAAAACCGAGCTGGCCAAAGCGCTGGCGGAGTTCATGTTTGACGATGAAAGCGCGATGGTGCGCATCGACATGAGCGAGTTCAGCGAGAAGCATACCGTCGCCCGGTTGATCGGTGCGCCGCCCGGCTATGTCGGCTATGAGGAAGGTGGTCAGCTTACGGAAGCCGTCCGCCGCCGTCCGTACAGCGTCGTGCTGCTCGATGAGATCGAGAAGGCGCACCCGGATATCTTCAACACTTTCCTGCAAGTGTTCGATGACGGACGCCTGACGGATGGGCAGGGTCGCACAGTCGATTTCACCAACACGATCGTCATCATGACGAGCAATATCGGCAGTCAGATGATCAAGAGCATGGGACCGAACGCCGATCCCGCCGCCCTGCGCGCCGCCATTCTGGAAGAACTGGATGCCTACCTGCGACCCGAATTTCTCAACCGCATGGACGATATCATCCTGTTCCGCAGCCTGACGCAGGACGAGCTGACCCGCATCGTCACCATCCAGCTTCGACGGCTGGAGCAGCTTCTGGCAGTGCGGCGCATCACCATCGAGCTGACTGCTGAAGCCAAAGCCTACCTCGCCGAGCGCGGCTGGGACCCGGTTTACGGAGCGCGCCCGCTCAAGCGCGCCATTCAGCGCGACTTGCAGGACCCGCTGGCACTGGCGATCCTCGAAGGCCGTGTGCGCGAAGGCGATCACGTCGTGGTCGATGTCAGCCTTGATGGCGAAGGGCTGACCTTCTCCAGCATCTCCATCGGCGAGGTGTCCTAGTTCACACAAGCGCAGGCAGGTAAAAGACCTCCGGATAGTTTTCCGGAGGTCTTTTTTTGCTGCCAGCCGGATACAAGTTGCGCAAAAATTACTTTCCCATATGATGAGTAAACATCGCACTTGATCACTGTCTACATTGAGGCCCTCATCATGAAGCGCCATACCCTGAATGCTGCCCCCCTGCTCATCTGGCTCGTTTTTGCGCTTTTGTGTGGTCTCAGTGTGATTGTCGCCGTTCCACAGGATGCCGCCGCAGGCAGCGCCGAGAACGGACTTCCCCAGCTAAATGATGAAGCCCTGCCGGACCCACAGCAGATCATCATTATCCCGAACGTCCCGTCGCCAACGCCCACCCGCACGCCCACCCCTGTCAGCATCACGACCTTCGTCTGGGATGACATCGATCAGGACGGGCGGCAGGACCCCGGTGAACCGGGTTTGTCCGGCGTATCCGTTCAGCTATGGAATACGGCGAAAACC
>SZPD01000511.1 GCA_030263515.1 Anaerolineae bacterium CFX9
AAGCGGTAGGTATCGCATTCGCATGTCGCCACAAGCTGGAAGATATCGCCGCTGTACTCGATGACGATGTGGGCGTCACCGCGCTCAAGGAAGACCTGACCATCATCGGCAGCGATGGCAACCACGTTGCCGCCGCGCTCGATCAGATAGTCGCGCGCCATTTCGATCTCACGCGGATCGGTGGTATTGGGATCGAGACCGAGCAGCATGAGCGCGAAGCCGAGCATCGGGCGCGGTTCTTCGAGCCAGGCAACCGGCCCATTGTAATTCCAGACATCTTCCCATGACGTGATCTCGTAACCGACGGCTTCGATGTTGTAGCCGATACCGATCGTCCCCCACTGATAAGGAACGCTGTACTGATTACCGGGATCGAAGACCTGATCGAGCAGGAAATCCGACAGGTTGGCAAAATTGGGAATATTGTCCAGGTTGAGGGGCTGGAGCAGGCCGCGGTCGATCATCTGCGCGACGGCGTAGTCCGTCGGCACGACGATGTCATAACCGGGATTGCCCTGGCTCAGGCTGGCGATCATGGACTCATTGTTGTCGTAAACATCGTAGATCACCGTCACGCCGCACAGCGCTTCAAAGTTGGCAACAGTATCTTCAGCGATATAGGTTGACCAGTTGTAAACGCTCAGTGTCTGTCCAGCGAAACCCTCCGGGCAGCTCCAGGGTTCCGGCAGCTCCACTTCAGGAGTCGCCGCAGCATCCTGAGCCATTGACGGCACTGCAACCAGCAGCAGCATGGCAAGCACTACCAGTAAAACACCTTTGTGTTGCATTTTTCCTCCATATGAACCTGCTGTTAGCGACCCACTTACACCATGAGGTCTGGTCGTACCTCACAAGCGGCATTTATAGCCCTTTTTGTCCCCCCGTCAAGGGCATTTCCCCACAAGCTGCCCAGCTCAGAGACTGGTCATCGTTCAATGGCGGCGGCGTTGCGCCCCTGCATACGCAGCGAGATGCCGATCAGAACGGTTGAGATCATCAGGATGATCGTCGAGATGGCATTGATCTCCGGCGTCAGGGAAAGCTTGAGCAAACCGTACACGAACAGCGGCAGCGTGGTCGTGCCGACACCCTTGACGAAAAAGGTGATCACGAAATCATCCAGCGAGAGCGTGAACGCCAGCAGCGCGCCGGAGATCACGCCGGGCAGGATGAGCGGGAACGTGATGCGCCAGAACGTGCGCCATTCATTGGCGCCGAGATCGCGCGCGGCTTCTTCAAGGCGTGGATTCATATCTGCCAGGCGGGCGCGCACGACGATGGCGACATACGAGATGTTGAAGGCGACATGACCGATGATGATCGAGCCGAAGCCGGGCAGCGGGCGCGTACCGGTGATCGAGCCGATCAGGTCGAAGATGATGTTGAAGAAGATGAGAAGCGAAACGCCCTGCGTGATTTCCGGGATGACCACCGGCAGAAACAGCAGCCCTTCCACAAATTTCTTGCCAGGATAATTGCCGCGCGCCAGGCTGAGCGCAACCATTGTGCCGATCGTGGTCGAGATCGCGGTGGCGATCAGCCCGACCAGGATGCTGTTGCGAAAGGCATCCAGCATGAGCGCTGTCGAGAAGCGCGCTTCCGTCCCCGCAATCCCGCTGAAGATGTTGTTGTACCACTGAAGCGTGAAGCCGTCGAAACGCGACAGCGACCGCGAATTGTTGAACGAGAAGAAGATCAGGATCAGGATCGGCGCCCACAGGAAGAAATAGGCGAACACTGGCTGGATGAGCATTCCCGCCTTGCCGATGTTGCGTACCAGCATGTCACGCCGAACCTTGCCGGTATCGACCTCAAAGGTGGCTTCACGGGATGCGGGTGAGGTAAAAGCTGCCTGAGCCATCGCGCGCCCCCCTAGACCCTGCGCCGATTCACGATACTGTACAGAATGAGCGCGGCGATGACCATCAGCATCATCACCACCGAAAGCGATGCGCCCAGCG
>SZPD01000512.1 GCA_030263515.1 Anaerolineae bacterium CFX9
TCATCTCACCTCACTCTTCCCGCTCGGAACGGAGCTGCCGGGCCTTCGCCTGGAGATCGTTGAAGAAATCGGTATCGACGATCTCCCTGACCTGCGTCTCGCGCTTCTGCTGATCGATCTGAATGATGAGCTGCTCAATTTCTTCCTTCAGTTCCTTCTCACGTTCGTAGACGTTCTGCGTCATCGTCTGGAAGACGCGCGCCGTCTCGCCGAGTTCGTCGGTACGTCTGGTCAGCGCCTTGATCGTCTGGAGTTCCGGCGAGTCCGGCGTGATCGTGTTCTCGCCGAGTTTGCGCGCCAGTTCGGCGATCTGCACGGCCGGGCTGACGACCGATCGCTTGAGCAGGAAGTTGACGATCACCACGACCACCGCCATGATGCTGACGATGCTCGCCATGACGACTCGCAGCGAGATCGCCGCCGTTTCGAAAACCTCTGAGGCGGGAACATACAGGATCTGCGCCGCGATGATCTCGTTGAGCTGCCAGCCGAACCCGTTATTGGGTCCGTAGGTGTTGATCAGGCTGGCGGGCGCGTTGGCCGGATCGCCGTGGCAGGCGAGGCACGTTTCCGAGCCGACGCGCATAGGGCGCGCATTGTAGAAGACCTGCTCTCCATTGACGGTGGTGAACCCAGTGAGCTGGGTGATGCCGCTGTCGCTGCGGAACTGGCGCAGCAGCCCGGCTTCAAAGTCATCGACCAGATCGCGGGGATTGGTCGGGTTGAAGGCGGCTTCCTTGTAGAAGAAATCGCTGTAGGCGGGGTTGCTGCGCAGGGTTTCGAACACCGTGCGGGCGGAAAAAGCGGGCACTGTTTCGCTGATGAACTGGCTGCTGGCCGCAAGCTCGTTGGCAAGGCGAGGTCCGACATGCTGCGAGGTGTAGCTGCGGATCGAGTTCATCGTCTCCATCAGTACGATGCTCTGTGTCGAGATTTCCTGTTCGGCGCGCCGTTCGAGCACGTTGGAGAGGATCAGCCAGGTGGCGACCAGACCGATGGCAAACACGATGATGAGGATCAGCGTGAATTTAGTTCCCAGACTCAGACGAGCGCGTGCCATAAGTTCCCCCTGTCAAAGATGAGACCAGCTTTTTATGACATTGTAGTCGGGTTTTTGGCTCATTCCCGTGATGACCTGCCGAAAATAAAACGAAAAACGCGCTGTCCATCGAGGATGCGCGCCGTTTTGGGTGTCGTCAGGTGGGCGAGTTCACATCCCCGAAGGCTCGGTGAGTGTGATCCCTTCCCGACGCTTCGGGGGGTGTCGTTTGAATAGATTGCAGCGATAGCGTATCACAAGAGGTCGCCATGGTCAATAATCTTCCCCCAACCTGCGCACACCGCACAGATCAGTTACACCGCATTCATACTTTGTTTACAATCGTGCTGTAGGCTGTCGATCGGGTCGTGCTAACCGTGAGGAAATTTCCATGAATATTCCTGATCTGCCTGCCATCAGCCGCCGTTCATTCCTGTGGAAACTGGTCGCCGTTCCGGTCGGTTTTGTGATCGCCGCGTGCAGCGGACGCAGCCTCTCCGAGATGATCGAGGAAGTGACCGCTTCTCAGGCATCCGGCAGCGCCAGCCTCAGCAGCGCTGCGCTGGCTCCAACGCCCGCCTGCGGTGATGATGATGACGACGATGTGACGATCGCGCAGACCGAGGGCCCCTTCTACACGCCGAACTCGCCGCTGCGCACCTCGCTGCTTGAAGAAGGACTTACCGGCACACCGATGCTGCTGACCGGATATGTCCTCACCACGGGCTGCCAGCCGGTTGCCAACGCGCTGGTCGATTTCTGGCATGCCGATGACGCGGGGGTTTACGACAATGCTGGCTACCGTCTGCGTGGGCATCAGTTCACTGATGAAGCAGGCCGCTGGACGCTGGAGACGATCGTGCCGGGTTTGTATCCGGGTCGCACGCGGCACTTCCATGTCAAGGTGCAGGCCCCGAAC
>SZPD01000513.1 GCA_030263515.1 Anaerolineae bacterium CFX9
CCCGTGATCTCAAGCGTCTTGATGATGCGGCCTTTGTCATCTCGCGCAACCAGGATTGCCGCATAGCCGCCCGGACCCGGATTGCCGGAACATGCACCATCAGTATAAAGTGTGATGTCTGCTGCCATGACCTTAAGGTGTCCACCAGAACGTAAATAAAATCACGGGGACGCCGCGGGTGCAGCGTCCCCGTGACCGTGTTTCCGAACGCTGCGTCAGTTGATGAATTTCCGCAGCACCGTTGGGAGAATGCCGCCGTTGCGGTAATACTCAACTTCGACAGGGGTATCGACACGGGCGATCACGTCGAATGCGATCTTCGTGCCGTCCTGACGTGTTGCCACCACGCTGATCGTCTGCTTGGGCTTCAGATCGTTATTGATACCGAGCAGATCGAAGGTTTCCGTTCCGGTCAGCCCATAGGTTTCGTGGCTTTCCCCCTCTTTAAATTGCAGGGGCAGCACACCCATCATGACCAGGTTGCTGCGGTGAATGCGCTCAAAGCTGCGGGCGATCACGGCGCGAACCCCCAGCAGCGCCGTGCCTTTGGCAGCCCAGTCGCGGCTTGAACCGGTTCCATATTCCGCGCCCGCCAGGATGATAAGCGGCTTGCCGGCAGCCTGGTAGCGCATCGCCGCTTCATAGATGCTGAGGACTTCACCCGTCGGCAGGTAGGTTGTGTAGCCGCCTTCCTTGCCGTTGGCAAGCTGATTGCGCAGGCGGATATTGGCGAATGTGCCGCGGATCATGACTTCATGGTTGCCACGGCGCGCACCGTAGCTGTTGAAATCTGCCTTCTCGATTCCACGATCGAGCAGATACTGACCTGCCGGGCTGTTCAGCGCGATATCGCCCGCAGGCGAGATATGGTCGGTCGTGATCGAATCGCCCAGCACTGCCAGCGCCGACGCCCCCAGAATGGGCTGGATATCTCCGGCCGTCTTGGAGAAATTCTGGAAGAACGGCGGCTCCTGGATATAGGTGCTCTCGCTGTCGAAATTGAAGGTGTCGCCTTCGCTGCCTTCAATGGCGTTCCATGTCTGGTTGACATTGAAGACATTGCCATACTGCTTCTGGAACAGTTCCGGCGTGATCACGCTCTGAACCGTTGCGGCGATCTCTTCCTGGGATGGCCAGATATCCCGCAGGTAGACCGGGTTGCCGTCACCATCCTTGCCGATCGGTTCATTCATCATGTCAACATCCACCGTGCCGGCCAGCGCGTAAGCCACGACCAGCGGCGGCGACGCCAGATAATTCGCCTTGACCAGCGGATTGATACGCCCCTCAAAGTTACGGTTGCCGCTCAGCACTGCCGCAGCGACGAGTTCACCCTGGGTAACGGCTTCGGCGACGCGCTGGGGCAGGGGGCCGCTGTTGCCGATGCAGGTCGTGCAGCCATAGCCCACGGTGTGGAAACCGAGCGCCTGAAGGTAAGGTGTCAGCCCGGCGCGATCGAGATAATCTGTGACCACGCGCGAACCCGGAGCCAGACTGGTCTTGACGTAGGGTTTGACGCGCAGGCCGCGCTCAACAGCCTTCTTCGCCAGCAGACCCGCGCCGATCATGACATACGGATTGCTCGTATTGGTGCAGCTTGTGATCGCTGCGATGACCACCACGCCATGCCCGATCTTCTCGGTCGAGCCGTTGTCGGCAATCACCGCAGTCCGGTCTACAGCCTCCGGCTTGAGTGCAAAGCCGCGTTCCTCGATCGGGGCGCGCAGCGCGGTCTCGAAGGTGGTTTTCATGTCGCGCAGAAGCACGCGATCCTGCGGGCGCTTCGGCCCGGCCATGCTCGGCTGAACGGTGGACAGGTCCAGTTCCAGCACGTCAGTGAATTCCGGATCCGGCGTGTCGTCCGTGCGGAACAAACCCTGTTCCTTCATGTAGCGCTCTACCATCACGACGAGCGCTTCATCGCGACCGGTGCGGCGCAGGTAGTTGAGTGATTCCTG
>SZPD01000514.1 GCA_030263515.1 Anaerolineae bacterium CFX9
AAATAGGTGATATTCAGCTCATACGGGCTTTGCGTGCCGTCGCTGTTATTCTTCATCGAAACCTGCCCGCCGTGATCCCGCGTGCGCTGCACCAGCGCCGCGATCTCGTCAGCAGAGAGGATATCCTGCACCGGGCGCACGCCGATGCCATCGTGGGAAGCGGTGAAATTGAAAAACGTCGTGCGGTCGCTGACGCGGCGGATCGTTTTTGCCCACTGCGTCAGATGGGCTGCGTCGCCGGTGTGCATGGTATGGTAGATCAGCGGCGGCAGCGCGAAATTGTAGACCATCTGCGCTTCGTTCGTGCCATCGCCGAAATACGACAGATTTTCCACATGCGGAACATTCGTCTCGGTGATCAGGATGGTATCAGGCGCGATCACGTCCAGCACATCGCGCATCAACTGGATGATCAGATGTGTTTCCGGCAGGTGAATGCTGGTCGTGCCCACTTTTTTCCACAGGAAGGCGATCGCGTCCAGCCGGATGTACTGCGCCCCCTGCTCGACATAGAAGCGCAGCGCCTTCAGCAGTTCAATCACGACGGCTGGATTGGCAGCGTTGAGATCGATCTGATCATCGCTGAAGGTCGTCCAGACATATTTGACGCCACTTGCCGTCTCGAAAGGGGTGAGCAGCGGATGCGTCCGCGGGCGCGTGACCATCGAGACATCCGTGCCTTCAGGCAGAGTCACGAAGTAATCGGTGTAGGGGGCTTCCTGACGCAGGAATGCCTGGAACCATTCGCTTTTGGCGGAAATGTGATTGAAGACGGCATCGAACATCAGCCGGTAGTCTGCGCTCAGGCGGCGCACATCTTCCCATGTGCCGAGCGCCGGATCGATGGCGTAATAGTCGATGACCGAGAAGCCGTCATCGGACGAATACGGGTAGAACGGCAGGATGTGAACGCTGGTCAGCGGCAGATTCAACTGGCGCAGCAGCCGGTGAAGCGTGCGCAGGGGGGCTTCTTCCGGGCGGCGGACATGATCGCCGTAAGCAATGAGCATCACGTCGCGCTCGCTGATCGGCAGGGCGGATGAACGGGATGAAGCGATCGGGATCAGCACAGGTTCAAGCTGCCGGAAGGCTGCTTCAGCGGCGGAGTCTCCGTACAGTGTGGCGAGCTTCTGCCGAATGCGATCGTGGAGCGCGTCTGGGCGCGTCTGGTCGTTCATAAGCCTCCTTCAGGGTTTGAATGCGTTCAACTGCACACAGGCATAAGCCGCGTTGGGCCAGGCAAACCACGTCCGCGAGATCACCGCCCCTGTCGCGATATCATACGCTTCGGGCAGCGCGCCGTCAGCCTGCGCCGCCAGACGGAGATGATCCAGCGCGCGCGCCTCACGGTCGGGATCGGCTTGCAGGCGGGCGATGATGAGTTCCTGCACATCGCCCAGCGGCCAGGGGGCCCGTGTGTGTACCGAGCCTAACCGTTGATTGTACACGCCTTCGCGGTTGGCATCCGAGAAGGCGAATGCCAGTGTGGCGCGCCACAGCGGATCGGCGATATCACAGTAACCCCAGATTGGCGCAAGGATGGTCGGAAAGTCATTGGCGTCATGATACAGGTGAAAGCCGCCGTGGCCATCTGTGGCATAGGCATAGAGCTGCCGTCCTTCATGCTCAGTCACAAAATGCGTTTGCACGGCATCGCGGATGGCGTCTGCCAGCGCGATGAAATTAAGATCCAGGTGCGACAGCTTGTGCAGCGCCACCCAGAACAGGATGTGACTCGACAGATGATAGGGCATGGCGATCGGATCGTCAGCAGGCGTTTCATCCGTCGGGAAAAGCGCGGCGTGCGCCGCCCTGCGCCGCAGCAGCATCTCGACGACATCGATGACGCGCGGTGTCAGGCGATCCAGCAGTTCCCGATCCCCGGTTTCATGGACGTATTCCGCCAGTTCCAGCAGCGGAAATAACTGCTGATCGAGCTGGAATGCCGGG
>SZPD01000086.1 GCA_030263515.1 Anaerolineae bacterium CFX9
CGTTCCACGCTTGAAGCGCCATAAAAACCCGCGATCCCCGGCATTTGCTTGAGCGCCTTTTTGACGTTCTCAGGCTCATCAAACGGGCCGCCGTGACAGATGACGAGCGCATCCTTGCGCAGTTTCCAGACGGCTTCTGCCATCACCATCGTCTTTTCGACCGCTTCATCCAGCGTCATGGCGACGGATGCGCCGATGCTGCCGGCCGTCGTCAGCCCGACATGACAGACAATCAGATCGGCTCCGGCCTGCACCATCGCGCGCGCCTCATCGGCATTGAAGACGTAGGGTGAGGTGAACAGGTCGATTTCCGACGCCATGCGGATCATGGCGACTTCCTTGTCATAGCCGAGACCGGTCGCTTCCATGTTGGCGCGCATGATACCATCGAACATGCCCATCGTTGGGAAATTCTGTACGCCGCTGAAGCCGATTGCCTTGACCTGCTGAAGGAAATGCGGCATCACTTTGAACGGGTCGGTTCCGTTCACGCCTGCCAGCACGGGCGTATTCCTCACCACAGGCAGCACTTCGCCTGCCATCTCCATCACGATGCTGTTGGCGTCGCCATAGGCGAAAAACCCCGCCAGCGATGAGCGCCCCGCCATCCGGTAGCGTCCGCTGTTGTAGATGATCAGCAGGTCTGCGCCGCCGGCCTCGGCAAACTTGGCTGAAATGCCGGTTCCTGCGCCGCAGCCGATGATCGGTTTACGCGCCGCCACCTGTTCACGCAGCCGCCGCAGGATTTCACCGCGAGAAAAAGCCATTTTATTTGTCCTTGATTCTCAATAAATGCAGGAGCGCGTTCGCCACAGCCTGCGCAAACGCGGGATCGTTGATATCCAGATCCATCTCATAGACCGGGATATCGGGGCGAAGATGACTCTTCAGCGCCTGGGTGAATGCCGTGATCGCTGCCGGATCGTGGAAGGGTTTGCCTTCGAGATCAATTTCGGACCAGCCGCGCAGTGGAATATAGACTTCTGTACCGCCCGTCGCCGCATTCAGCTTCCCGGCGAAGATCATCCCCAGCCGCGCATTCTCCTCAACTGTCGTGCGCATCAGCGTCACATTCGGGTTCCAGTGATAGAACAGCCGGTGTCGATATTTTTCGGGGATTGTCTCTGGGGCCCAGAAATTGCACATATCCAGGCATCCCGGCACGACGATCTGGGGAATGCCCGCTTTTCCCGCCGCTTCCAGACGGCCGGGGCCAGCGCTGAGGACGCCGCCCAGCAGTTCATCTGCCCATTCAGTGGTCGTCAGATCGAGAACGCCGCTGATCAGCCCGTCGGCGACGAGCGCTTCCATCGTTCGCCCGCCCGTTCCTGTGGCGTGAAAGACCAGCACCTCATAACCCGCCGCTTCCAGGATCGGCTTGGCATAGTTGACTGCGCGCGTGGTATTGCCGAACATCGTCACGGCGATCAGCGGCTTGTCGTCCAGATGCTCAGAGCTTCCGGTGACCATCCCACAGATCGCGCCTGCCGCGTTGGTATAGATCAGCCGGCTGATGCGGTTGACCCCGTTCACGTCGATCACGCTGGGGATCATCACGATATCGCTGATGCCGACGAAACCGCTGACATCACCCGCCGCCAGCGTCGAGACCATCACCTTGGGGAAGCCGACCGGCAGCGCCCGCATCGCCGTGGTGGCGACGGATGTGCCGCCCCCGCCGCCCATGCTGATCACCCCGTCGATGCGCCCCTGATCGTACAGCCGGCGCACAGTTTCACAGACGGCGTTGGCCATCACAGTCATCGCCTCGCCGCGATCAGCCTTTTGCACCAGCGCAGCGTGGTCAGCCCCGCCGATACGCGCCACTTCCTCGCGCGGGATATCCGCATCGAAGGCTGGCTCGCCGATCACACTGAAATCGATCACCAGCGTCTCGCATCCGCGCTGTGTGATCTCGCGCCTGAGAAACGCGATATCGTCGCCTTTGGTATCCAGTGCGCCGAGGATCGCGATCGTTTTCGCCATGCCTTACCCCCTGTTCAGACAACCCCCTCTCGCAGATATTCTCTGGAGAGGGGGCTGCGGCGCCAGTCATGCAGATGGTTGTTCTAATCTTCGTAGCGGATGTCTACAGCACGCCGTGTCTGTGAGGATTCCACAATCGCGTCGCAGATCACGCTGTTGCGATAGCCGTCCACGAAATCTGCGCCATATGGAGCGACCGGGTGCTTGCCGAGGATCGCGCCGAAGAAATGGTGGAACTCATGCACAAACGTGTGTTCCCACCCGATGATGTGTCCGTGGGGCCACCAGTTTTCCCAGTACGGATGGTACGACTCGGTCACCAGCACATTATGGAAGCCGCGCGTCTCCTTCGGATCCTCATGCGCCCAGAAGACGTTCAGCTCGTTCATGCGCTCCAGGTTGAACTGGATCGTCCCGTTTTCGGCATTGATCTCGATGCAGTTGTAATTCTTGCGACCCTGGCAGAAACGAGACGCCTCGACGGTTCCGATCGCGCCGTTCTCAAATTCGAGCAGCGAGATGAAGGCATCATCCACATCGACCTTGCCCACGCCGCCTTCAGGCAGCGGACGTTCTTCGATGAACGTTTTGGTCATGCCCATGACCTGTTTCGGTTCCCCGACGAGGAAACGCGCCAGGTCGAGCACATGCGCGCCCAGATCGCCCAGTGCGCCGCTGCCAGAGACGCTTTTATCCAGCCGCCAGACCTTCGGGAAATTGGGATCGATGATCCATTCCTGAAGGTAAACAGCGCGGAAATGGAAGATGCGCCCCAGCTTGCCGCTCTCGATCAGTTTCTTGGCCTGCACGATGGCGGGCACAAAACGGTAGTTGAACGCCGCCATATGCTGCACACCGGCTTTCCGCACCGCATTCAGCATCGACAGGCTTTCTTCTGCTGTGCGGCCGATCGGCTTCTCGCAGAAGACGTGTTTGCCCGCCTCAGCAGCGGCGATGCAGGGTTCGGCGTGCATATTGTTCGGGCCGCCATTGTCGAAAACCTGGATGTCGGGGTCTTCCAGCATCTTTCGCCAGTCGGTGTAATACTTCTCGTATCCATAGCGCTTGGCTGCTTCGGCAGTGGCGCTCTCGTTACGCCCGCACACGGCGACCAGCCGCGGTACTGCCACCGGCGGATACATCATGTACGGCAGTTTCTTGAAGCCATTGCTGTGCGCCTTGCCCATGAAGGCGTAACCCAGCATTCCAACGCCCAGTACCGGCGCTTCACCCTCGGCACGGGCGCCTGCCATTGAGGTAAATCCAACTTCGTCAGACATGTTTCTCTCGCTTTCAAAGAGGATGACATTAGCGGACTGCCGCATCAAAGCGGCAGTCCACGGATATTCGAGAGCTTAACCGGATGCGAAGGCTGCGTCAAATGCGACGGCTGACGGCGCAAAGTCGGTTCGGCGGATGAAGTCGATCGCTTCGCGCGCGCCGTGTTCACGCTCCATGCCGCTGTCTTCCCATTCAACCGACAGCGGGCCGTTATAGCCGATCCGGTTGAGGACGCGGATGATCGACTCCAGATCAACATCGCCGCGCCCCGGCGAGACGAAATCCCACCCACGGCGCGGATCACCAAACTGCAGGTGCGATCCGAGAATGCTGGTGCGCCCGTTCAGCCGTACCTTCGAGTCCTTGACGTGAACATGGAAGATGCGATCCGGGAATGACTCGATGAAATAGACGGGATCGAACAACTGATGCACGAAATGGCTGGGATCAAAATTGAATCCGAAGGTTGGACGATTGTTGAGTGCTGCCAGCGTCTTCTGGGCGGTGGGCACATCATAGGCAATTTCGGAGGGGTGGGCTTCGAGGGCATAGCGAATGCCCGCCTTGTCAAAGGCATCCAGAATGGGGTTCCAGCGATCGCCAAATTCGCGATAGCCAGCATCGATCATCTCGTCGCTGGTGGGCGGGAAGCGGTAGATCATGTGCCAGATCGGGCTGCCCGTAAAGCCATTGACCACGCTGACACCCATCAGCTTGGCAGCCTCCGCAGTTGCGGCGACTTCCTGCGCACAGCGCTGGCGCACCCCTTCAGGATCGCCATCGCCCCACAGGCGCGGCGGCAGGATGCTCTTGTGGCGTTCGTCGATCAGGCTGTCGGCGACGCACTGACCGACCAGGTGCGTGCTGATCGCAAAGCACTTCAGATTGTATTTTTCGAGAATGTCCTTGCGAGAGCGGATATAGCTGTCGTCTGAGAGGGCTTTATCGACCTCAAAGTGATCGCCCCAGCAGGCTAATTCAAGCCCGTCGTATCCCATCGCGGAGACTTTCTGCGCCAGGGTTTCGAGCGTCAGGTCAGCCCATTGTCCGGTAAAGAGCGTAACAGGTCTCGCCATGTTGCTATCTCCTTTAGAAGTAATCAAACTGCCATCTTATCGACACAATTTTCTGCTGTGCTGCTCATTCTCGTTCAGGCGGTGTCTGCTGCCAGACGCCGTGGTTTGCGCGGCACGGGATCGCGGCTGCTCATCAGGGCGGCGACCAGTTCTCTGGAAGCAAAGTACAGGATGACGCCGGGGAAGACGTTCAGCAGGATCAGGAAAGGAACCTGTACATTGTTGAAATCAGCGCGCGCGGCTTCTTCAATGCTGGCTTTGCGGGCATCATCATAGGTATCCCACAGGCGCTGACGCACACCGTAAGGCGCGGTCGGCTCGTTGACCTCGATGGCTGTGATCGCCAGGCCGGCAAAGACCACGATGCCAATGATGACAGCGATCGCGTGATGAATCGGCTTGAGCGGGGGCAGTTCGATATCCGCTTTCGGGTGTTTGGGAACAACATGGCTCCACAGGATGAAGGCTAACGTCGAGACCAGCAGCAGCGTGAAGCCATAGGTATAGGCGACGAAGATGAAAGGCTGGAACAGCAGCACGACGCCGCCCAGGATCCCGAAGATGATGCACAACTCGATCGGGCGGTAGGCGCGATAGTGCAGCCGCCCGTTGAACCGCTTCGCCGCGATCACGATCATCAGGATGAAGATCAGCAGGACGGCGATGAAGAAGGCGACGAAGGGGATCGCCTGCATCAGCACACCGCCGCGGATGCGCTCGTCCGTCACCAGACTGTCACGCAGACTGGGGAAGATCAGCCCGAAGATCACGCAGATCACGGCGATCCCGCCCAGCCATTTGATTGCACCAAGATATTTGTTCATCGTGTTCGTCCGTTTACGCCGTCAGCAGCTTCTTCAGAAAATTCACACCGTTCTGCGCCAGCGCATCCTGGCTCGGCTCAAATGCCCGCCAGATTGCAGCGGCGCGCGCGATCGTCTTGACCTTGTTGGTGAACGACTCGATCACGACCGGGCCGTCGTAATTGATTTCCCTGAGCGCCTGCGCCACATCGTTCCACGTCACATTGCCACTGCCGGGCGCGCCGCGATCATTCTCGCAGGCATGGAAGTGGAGCAGGTGAGGGCCTACCGCCCGGATCGCCGCGCCGAGCGATTTTTCCTCAATATTCATATGGAACGTGTCGAGCATGATCTTGCACGACGGATGATCGACGCGGTAGATCACCTCCAGCGCCTGAGCCGCCGTGTTGATGAAGCTCGTCTCAAACCGGTTCAGCGGTTCAATGCACAGGATGACTCCCCGATCTCCGGCATAGGCTGCCAGCTCGGAAAGCTGCTTCACCAGCAGATCAACATCTTTGGCGCGCTCGTCGGCGGTCTGCTGCCACACACGCCCGACTGCCGAATAGATCGGGCCGACCAGGTTCGTGCCGCCCGCGCTTTTCACCGCATCCACACAGTGGCGGATATACGCCATACCATTTTCACGGATGGCTTCGTCCTCATGGATCAGATCGCGGTCGGGCCCCATAGCGGCGCACATGCTGACGCCAAGCCCATGATCGGCGACGATTTCGCCAGCGGCGCGGTAATCAAAATCATTCAGACCTTCCAGCGGGAGTTCGATCCAGTCGAATCCCATCGTTTTCACCATCGGAGCAAGGCGGCGCAGTTCGTCCGTCGTCAGTGGAGAAGTCCACACCCAGGTATTCACGCCAAACCGCATGACAGACCTCCGTAATCCTACAGGCGCAATCCGTCGGTATTGAAGTAATGCAGACGTTCACGAGCAAGCGCAAACGGGATCTGTTCGCCGAGGCGATAGCTGGAAGCTCCGGCAATCACGCTCAGGAGCGTTTGCTCTCCGCTGCGCAGATGCACGATCGTTTCCACCCCCAGCGGCTCGATCAGCGTCACTGTCCCGCTGAACTCCCCCTCACCGGGCAGCACATCTTCAGGACGGATCCCCACATACACCTCGTCGTCGTCAGAATCGCCCGGCGCGGGGACATCCAGCGTGCTGTCAACGATGTGGTAGCTGCCGTTCTTTCTGTGGGCAGGCAGCAGATTGATGCGCGGCGATCCGACGAGCTGCGCCACAAATGTCGTCTGTGGGCGGTCGTAAATATCCTGCGGCGTGCCGATCTGAAGGATATGCCCTTCGTCAAGTACGGCGATCCGGTCTGCCATCGTCAGCGCTTCGATCTGATCATGCGTGACGAACAGCGTCGTACTGCCCTGTGTTTTCTGCAAATGCTTGAGTTCGATGCGCAGCGCTTCGCGCAGTTTGGCGTCCAGGTTGGAAAGCGGCTCATCCATCAGGAAGATGCGCGGGTTGCGCACGATGGCACGCCCGATCGAGACGCGCTGCATCTCGCCGCCGGAGAGGCGGGCTGTCTTTCGTTCCAGCAGATGCGTGATGCGCAGCTTTTCGGCGGCTTCCGTCACACGCTGGCGGATTTCCGCTTCCGGTGTCCTGCGCAGCGGTGACCGCAGCGGGAACGCCAGATTGTCGAAGACGGACATGTTCGGATAAAGCGAGTACTGCTGGAATACGAAGGCCACGTCCCGGTCGGCAGGGGTCAGGTCATTGACCGGCTGCCCATCGAAGTACACGCTGCCGGAGTCCTGTTTTTCCAGCCCGGCGATGATGCGCAGCGTCGTCGTTTTGCCCGCGCCGGTAGGACCCAACAGGACGAAGAATTCCTGATGATTGATGTGCAGGCTGATATCATCAAGCGCCGAAACAGTGCCAAAGCGCTTGACGATGTTTTCGAGGCGAATATCACTCATGCGTGCCTCCCGTTCTCGCGCATCGGGATCGCCTTTTCTGTTTCAGGGTTGAAGAACCGTACCATATCCGGGTGGATGTCAAAGCGCGCCATTTCACCGATGCTGTGATGCTCGGCGCGCCCTGCGCGGGCATGGACGATCTCGGAATTTTCCGCCAGCTCCAGATGCAGCATGGAATAGCCGCCGTGGAGATCATCCGCATAGACCAGCGACTTCAGCACGCCGTCCGGGCTAATGCGCGCCGCTTCAGGACGGAACCCGACGATCACCGAGCCATCTTTGGGCAGGTTGTTTTCAAGCGCCTGACGCCATTTGTCCGGCACGGGATACGCATTTTCGCCGGGGAGATGCACGACGCCCGATGAATACGTCCCGTTGATCAGGTTCATGCCGGGGCTGCCGATAAAACGCGCCACAAACAGATTCGCCGGGTTGGCGTAGACTTCGGCAGGTGTGCCCACCTGCTGAACCTCGGCGGCAGACATGATCACGATGCGATCGCTCATCGCCATCGCCTCGATCTGATCATGCGTTACGTAGACTGTCGTCGCGCCGATATCGAGGTGCAGCTTCTTGATCTCGGCGCGCATGGATTCGCGAAATTCCGCGTCGAGCGCGCCCAACGGTTCATCCATCAGGAATGCGGCAGGACGGCGCACCAGCGCGCGCGCCAGCGCCACCCGCTGCTGATCGCCCCCGCTCAGGTTGCCGGGACGCACATCGAGGATATGCTCAATCTTGAGCATCTGCGCTACTTCCTGAACGCGCCGTTTGATCTCGGCGGAGGGCACTTTCTGCGCCTGAAGGGGGAAGGCGATATTTTCTCGCGCAGAGATGTGTGAGTAGAGGGCGAAGAACTGGAACACGAACGCGATATCGCGCTGGCTGGGATGCAGCCAGGTGACATTTTTGCCATCAAACAGGATATCGCCGCTGGTGACCGACTCCAGCCCGGAGATCATGCGCAGCGTCGTCGTTTTGCCACAGCCGGAGGGGCCGAGCAGGACGATGAATTCTCCATTGTTGACGGTCAGGTCAAGCGGTTTGACTGCGTAGGCATCGCCAAACTTCTTGACGACTTTGTCGAGCGTGATAGTTGCCATAATCGAGCCTAACCTTTGCGGATCGCGCCGAATGTGACGCCGCGCAGCAGATGGCGGCGCAGCGCGAACGTGACGATCACGACCGGGATGAGGAACGCCAGTGATCCGGCAGCGATCGCTTCCCACTCGATACGTCCTGTTCCCAGGCGGATCGGGATGCTGGGCGGCGCAGTGCGGGCATTGCTGCTGGTCAGCATGAGCGCGAATGCATACTCATTCCACGAGAAGATCAACGCGAAGACTGTAGTTGCCGCGATGCCGGTGATCGCCTGTGGCAGCACGATCTTGCGGAATGCCTGCATGCGCGTATAGCCGTCAACCAGCGCCGCTTCTTCGTATTCCTTCGGGATCTCGTCGATGAAGCCCTTGAGCAGCCAGACCGAGAACGACAGATTGAAGCTGGTATAGAGCAGGATCATGCCGAAATGCGTGTCGTGCAGCCCAACTTCGCGGTACATCAGGAAGATCGGGATCGTGACGACGACGGCAGGCAGCATACGCTGGCTGAGGATGAAGAAGAGCAGGTCATCCTTGCCTGGGATCCGGAAGCGGCTGAAGGCATACGCCGCCAGGACGCCGAACGCAACGCTGAAGAACGTCGATGCGCCGGAGATAATGAGAGAATTGAGAAGCTGGCGTGGAAACTCGCTCACGCCGATGATCACCTGCCCACGCCGCAGCGTGACCTGTGTCGCCCAGTCGAGATCGGTGCGTTCCTGATAGGCGGGCAGTTCGGCGTTGGTGAGCTGGCGGCGGCTGGTGAGCAGATTGACGAAGCCCTCCAGCGACGGCTCAAAGAAGAACTTCGGCGGCACAGAGACAGCGTCCGGGCCTGCCTTGAAAGCGGTCATTCCCATCCAGATCACCGGGATCAGCATGATAAATGCGACGATCAGGGCGATGACGGCGCGGATCGACCCGGTGATACGCGCGCCCTGAGACACCTTGTCAACGCGCGTGGAAAAATTGATCGGTACTGCGGGTGCTTGCGCCATCTCAGTCTCCTCGCGCGCGGTTCAATGCACGAATATACAGATTGCTGACGGCGATAATGATGACGAGCACAATATACGCCAGCGCGCTCGATTTCCCGGTGTTGAACTGTCCCTGGAAAGCGAGCTGATAGAGCTGCACAGATACCGTTTCCGTTCCCAGACCGCCGCCCGTCAGCCCCATCACGAGGTCGAACTGCTTGAAGGCTTCGATCGTTCGGAAAAGTACGGCGATCAGCAGAAGCGGCATGACCTGGGGCAGTGTGATGCGCCGGAACTGGAACCACGGGCTGGCGCGGTCGATGGCGGCCGCTTCATACAGATATTCGGGGATGGCGCTCAGCCCTGCCAGGCACAGCAGCATCACAAACGGACTCCACATCCACACATCGACGATGATGATCGCCCAGAGCGCCAGCGCAGGATTGCCCAGCCACTCAGGCGCGGTCGCCGGGTTGGTGAAGCCAATCAGATAATTGAAGATCCCGTAGGACGGGTTGAAGATCAGTTTCCAGAAGGTGGCGACGACGATCGGCGAGAGCATCATCGGCACCAGGATCAGCGTGGTCACGATGCCGCTGCCGCGGAACTTGCTGCGCAGCAGCAGCGCCATTCCGAAGCCGACCACCGTTTGCAGCGATACCGAGATCAGCGCATAACGACCGGTGACGGCGAAACTTGACCAGAAGGACGGATCGGAGAGGATCGAACGGTAGTTCTCCAGCCCGATCCAGACGGGGGCGCGCCCGGAAATGACAGAATATTCGGTAAAGCTCAGATACAGGCTGTAAATGAGGGGGAATATATTCATCACGATCAGCAGGATGATCGTTGGCAGGATGAACAACTGCACGATCCGTCCATCGCTGAGTTGGCGGCGCGCAGCAGGGCGCGGAGTCGCCGTGGTTGATTGTGCGCGCTCGGCGCTGACTTGTGCCACTGAACACCTCGATCAATGATTTTCCGAGAGGCGAGGGGAGTACGTACATTCCCCCCTCGCCGCTTCAGATGATGCGCGAACTCAATTACTCAAGGTAACCCGCATTGACGAGGATTTCGTCCATTTCGGCTGCCATATTGTCGAGCACGTCCTGGGCATCGCCTTCACCACCGACGATATAGCCATGCAGGTAGCGCTGCGCAACTTCGAGGAGCTGACCGAATTCCGGAATATTCCAGAAGTCCTTGACGAACGTCATCGTCTCGGCGAACGCGGCGTTATAGGGCGTCTGGGTCAGGAAGGCTTCGCTTTCCAGAACCGCGATATTGCAGGTGTAACCGCCGAGTTCCGCCCAGCGCGCCTGCACTTCTTCCGTCGCGAACCAGCGCAGGAAGTCGAGCGAGGCAGCCTTGCGCTCGTCGCTGATGTAGTTGTTCACGCTCGTTCCCTGTCCGCCGAGCGCCGCGAAGCGCTGGCCGTCGGGACCTGCGGGCATCGAGAAGTAGCCGGTCGAGTCGCGATACGGATTGATGTTGGGGTTATCGAGCGCCGGGAAGAATGCGAAGTAGTTCATGATCATCGCAGCCTGGCCGTTGATGAACAGGTCGTTCATCTCGGCGAAGAAGGCATTGTTCGTGCCCGGAGGCGCAAACGTGTAGAGTTCACGATACAGCTCAAGAGCCGCCACTGCCTCAGGCGAGTTCACCACGCCGAGGACGTTGTAATCGTCATCTTTCCAGTCTGCACCAAACGAGAACAGAACATTCTCGAAGCCCATCGTGATCGCGTCGTAGTCGATCTGCGTGTACACGCCGATGCCATACAGGCCTTCGTCCGGGCGGGTGAAGAATTCGGCGATATCGCGCAGTTGCGCCCATGTCTCAGGCACGGCAAGCGGATAGCCATATTCGGCTTCGAAGGCAGCCATATTGTCCGGGTCTTCGAACAGGTCAGCGCGGTATGCCCAGCCGTTGGCGTCACCTTCGGTCGGGTAGGCATAGTAGTTGCCCGAACCCGTCGGATACTCGCCGTAGTACGTCAGCGTCGCGGGGGTCACCGTATCGACAATGCCTTCACCGACCAGGAATTCGGTCAGGTCCATATAATGCCCTTCGGTCACGCCCTGTCCCAGCCACTGGCTGTCGCCAACCACCATGTCGAAGGCGGTTCCCTGAGCGGCCCATTCAGTCGCCACGCGGTCATAGTAGCTGCCCCACGGCGTCTGGACGACATTGACGCGGATGCCGGTCGCCTCTTCGTATTCGTTACCGATCTGCTGGAGATAGTTGGCGGGGTCCCATTCCGCCCACCAGATATTCAGTTCGGTGACTCCCTGCGCCTGAACGCTCACGCCGACGGTCAGCGCCAGCATCGCGATCAGCGCAATGACGAGAAAGGATTTCTTCATGGATGTGCTCTCCTCAATCTACTCTGTTCCCAATAACGTACTGCTCTCACTTCAACTGCCAGTCTGACGAGGTCTTCAGCTAACGTCGGCATCACCCCCTTTCTGTGGTCAGATTTATTCGCCTTCAACGGCAAAAACATGTTCCATCGCAAGCGCGATGGCCCCGAAGACACCTGCCTGCGCGCCCATCGGAGAAATGTCGATGCGCAGATGACGTGTGGAGAGGGGCAGCGACCGGTGAAGCACGCCGCGCCGGATCGCCGCCAGGAACTGGTGACCGATGTTGCTCACGCCGCCGCCGATCAGGATCATGCTCGGATTGAAGAAGTTGACCAGCGTCGCCAGCACCTCGCCGATGAAGCGTCCGCTCTCGTGGATAATCTGGTTGGCAACCGGGTCGCCTTCCGAAGCTGCCCGCCCAACATCGACCGCGGTCAGGATGCCGTTATGCTGTGCGGCATATTTGGCAAAGATCGCGCTTTTGCCCGCGTTCATGGCTTCGGTTGCCCGCGCGGCAATGGCGGGGCCCGCCGCGATCGCTTCCAGGCAGCCGATGTTGCCACAGTGACAGATCGGGCCAGAGCGATCGGCGCAGATATGACCGATGTCTCCTGCGCAGCCGTCCGCGCCGCGGTAGATTGCGCCCTTGGCGACGATGCCAGCGCCGATCCCTGTGCCCACTTTGACGAAGATGAAGTTTTCATGCAGCATGCCTGCGCCGTAGCGCAGTTCGCCAAGCGCCATCACATTGACATCGTTATCGACCACCACCACGGCCTGGGTGAAGGTTTCACGGATGAATTCGCGGATCGGGTATCCGTTCCAGCCGGGCATGATGGGGGGCGCGATCAGCACGCCGGCGGCAAAATCGACAGGACCGGGCACACCGATACCGAATCCGTAAATCTTTTCCGGCGAAATCCCTGTTTCCTTCAGCGCTTCCATCACCATGTCGCGGATGATCGTCAGCGTAACTTCGGGGCCTTCGCGCACGTCGATCTCGCGTGAACCGCTGGCGAGGATATGACGGCTGAAATCGGCGATAGCGCAGTCTACGCTGGTAGCGCCGACATCCACGCCGACCACATAGCCAAAATCTGCCTTGAAATTCAGCATTCTGGGGCGGCGTCCGCCGCTGGTTTCCCCGTCGCCGATCTCCTCGATGATGCCGAGGTCCGTGAGCTGGTTAATGGTGGTGGTGATGGTAGAGCGGGAGTAACCGGTATAGTCCGCAATTTCCGTCCGGGACAGGGGACCCTGGCGGCGCAGAATGGCAATGGCTTTTGCCTGTGGAGGAAGTAAATGAAACGGCGCGTTCGCAGATATGGACTGCGACGCGGGAAATATCGGGGTTCCCAAGGGGGGAAAATCAATCTTTTTCACAGGAACAACATTTAGTCGTCAGAAAAACTAAATCCATTTAACATGTACCACAATTTGCGTTATAATGTCAACTAAATTGCATGTAGACGAACAACTTTGTTCATCAACTGTAGTAAGTTTTAATGAAATATTGTAATCTTGAGGGAGCCTATGGATGAAATAATTATGAAGTGAGAATGATCGGGTGTGTTGTGCCCGGCAGTCATGGGAGAGCTTCGGAGTCATCGCCGGGGCGGTGACTGAAGGCTGATTTTGTCTATTTATTACGCATCTTTCCGAAAGGATTTACTCCAATGAACGTTTGTATGCACAATTGGATGCGACCGGAACCGATCGAACGCACCATCCGCCGCCTGGCTGATCTGGGCTATGACGGCATTCAGATCATGGGTGAGCCGCGCATGTATGACGCGCATGCCGTTCGCAAGCTGCTGGACGATCATCATCTCAAATGCTTCGGTTCGGTCAGCATCATGGTCAAGGGGCGCGACCTCATCCATGCTGATCCCTACTACCGCGATATGTCCGTCCAGTATGTCAAGGAAATCCTCGATATGGTCGCCATCCTCGGCGGCGACATGATGACGCTGGTTCCGAGCGAGGTCGGCAAGGTCGTGGCGATGGC
>SZPD01000087.1 GCA_030263515.1 Anaerolineae bacterium CFX9
CTGGGGCTGGCGATCGTCAAGCGCGCTGTAGAGATGCACAACGGCATCATCGAAGTCGAGAGCGAAGTGGGGAGCGGCACGCGCTTTACCATCCGCCTGCCGATTACGGAGGAGCCGCTGCCGCCGCCGCTGATCAACCTCGTTTAGCCTTGCGCGGTGTGAACATACAAACGCCCCTCAACTGAGAGGGGCGCTTGTGTGTGGCGAGAGGTCGGCTAGCGCGCGCTGACCGGCGTCCACTTGAGATCGACCGGGCCTGTATACACGATATCCGGACGCATCAGGCGGTTGTTGGCATTCTGTTCCATGATATGCGCCGTCCAGCCTGCGATGCGGCTCATGGCGAACAGCGGCGTAAACATGTCGATATCCAGGTTGAGCGTGTAAAGCACGATCGCGCTGTAATAATCGACATTGGGATACAGCCTGCGCTCGATGAAATAGCTGTCTGAGCGGGCAAGCCCTGCGAGCTTGTCGGCGATTTCAAACCACTTCTCATTCCCGGCGGCGCGTGCCAGCTTCTCGGCACGATCGCGCAGAACAGCAGCACGGGGGTCAAGCGCCTTGTAGACGCGGTGACCAATGCCCATGATACGCTTCTTGCCGGTCTTGATGTTCTCATTGAACCAGGTTTCGACGTTCGCAGGATCGCCAATTTCGATGAACATCCGCATTGCTTCGGTGTTCGCGCCGCCGTGCAGAGGGCCTTTGAGCGTGCCGATCGCGCTCACGATTGCGCTGTGCATATCACTCTTGGTACTGACAGTTACGCGGGCTGAGAATGTGCTGGCGTTCATGCCGTGCTCAGTCAGCAGCACCATGAAGGCGTTGACGGCATTGACGGCATTTTCTTCCGGCGCGTCGCCCGTGAGCATGAACATGAAGTTTTCCGCGATCGTCAGATCCTTGCGGGGAGCGATCGGCTCCAGACCTTTGCGGATGCGCGGCCAGTTCGCCACGATGGTTGTGATCTGTCCACAAAGACGCACTGCCTTGCGGCGGTTGGCTTCCACACTGTAATCCTCAGAGTCCGGATCGAACAGCGCCAGCTCAGAGGCAGCCGTGCGCAGCACCGCCATCGGGTCAGCATCCTTCGGGAATTCCTTCAGATGCCTGAGGACAACGTCCGGCAGCGCTGCATTGGCGGCGATATCGGCGCGCAGGCTTTCCAGCTCGGCAGCGTTGGGCAGGCGGCCTTCCCAGAGCAAAAAGACGACCTCTTCATAGAGGGCGTTGGCGGCGAGGTCTTCGATTTTGTAGCCGGAATAGATCAGGCGGCCGTTCTCTCCATCGACCAGGCTCAGGCGGCTCTCGTCGATCAGGACATTATCCAGTCCCTTATGGATCACGGGTTGAGTCATGGGGGGATCTCCTCAAGAAGTTCGGCAGTTAAGCCCTTCGGCAATTGCGTGTCATTATAGCTTACGGCAGGTAACGTAAACAATGCCACACAGACCATCCTTGATGATAGCTCCATCAGAAAACGGCAGCAGAAATGTTAAATGATCCTGAAGACCCCCTTGCCAGTGCCTGAAAAGCGTGCTAACCTCTTTGCTTATGAGCAAGCATACTGTTTCCATCGTCCGTAACCCGCATCTCAACCCCGCCCACATGGTCATGTGCTGCGGCATGATGTGTTGTCTGTATGACATAGGTGAAACTACCGGACGAGCGGCACGCGCGCAGCGATAACTTTCGGCGCGCGATCTCAGTGAATAAGTGAGAGCCAACCTTCCGGGTTGGCTTTTTTGTTGTCATGCTGAAGGACACAGCGGGATGAAGGTTGAACTGAACAGCACGCTGCAAGCCCGAATCATCAGTCATCTGGAAGCGGCTTTCCCGAACGAAGGCGGCGGGTTCCTGCTGGGCGAAACGCAGGGAGACACCATCGCCATTCACGATGTGATTGAAGTCGAGAATACCTTCGCCGCCGAGGAACAGTATCACCGCTACGCGATGACTCCGCTTGACTGGGCGCGGCTGGAAGATCAGGCGGATGAACGCGGGCTGACATTGGTAGGCTACTACCACAGTCATCCCCAGTCCCCTGCTGTTCCCTCTGTGTACGACCGCGACCACGCCCTTCCGAACTTCACCTACATCATCACCGCTGTATACGACCGAAAAGCCGCCGAAATGCGCGTCTGGCAACTACGCGCAGACCGCAGCCAGTTCGATGAAGGTCATCTGACGATCAACTGAGCCTGAGCAGAAAAGTAGCAGGGAGCCACATCATCCATGTCCGAATTCAATGTTCTCGTCAGCACCGATTGGGTTGCCGCCAACCGCGACAACATACGCCTGATCGAAGTCGATGTCGATACCACTCAGTTTGCCACCGGTCATATTCCCGGCGCTGTGGCTTTCAACTGGCAGTCTCAGCTTCAGGATAACATCCAGCGCGACATCATTTCAAAAGAGGATTTTGAGAAGCTGCTCAGCAGCGTCGGCGTGAGCAACGATACGCACGTGGTGCTCTATGGCGATAACAACAACTGGTTTGCAGCCTATGCCTTCTGGCTGTTCAAGTACTATGGGCACGAAAAGGTCAGCCTGCTGGACGGCGGACGCAAGAAATGGCTGGCGGAAAACCGGGAAGTGACGACTGAGGAGACGAGCTATCCCCCCACTCACTATACCGTGCAGTCCATCAACACCGATCTGCGTGCTGATCGTGACTATGTGAAAGCGCGCCTGGAAAAAGCCGATTTCGGCCTGGTTGATGTGCGCTCGCCAGCAGAATACACCGGCGAGATCATCGCGCCGCCCGGCATGACCGAAACGGCACAGCGCCCCGGTCACATCCCCGGCGCGCGCAACATCCCGTGGGCACAGGCTGTCGCCGAGGACGGCACTTACAAATCCAGAGAAGAACTGCTGGCGCTGTACGGCGCAAAGGGCGTGACACCGGATCTGCCCGATGTCGTGGCATACTGCCGCATCGGAGAGCGCTCGTCTCACACATGGTTCGCGCTCAAATACATTCTCGGTTTCGAGAATGTCCGTAATTACGATGGGTCATGGACGGAATGGGGCAACCTGATCGGCGCTCCGATCCGAAAAGGCGAACAACCGTAGTTTTTGTACCGCTTCACCTTCGTCTGCTTAATCAATCGCACAAACATATCTAAGGGGAGAACACATCCATGAGCGGCACCAACGGCAGCGCACCACGTCCCAAGGGTTTTGAAACGCTGGCACTCCACGCCGGGTACTCACCTGACCCGACGACAGGATCGCGCGCGGTTCCGATCTACCAGACGACTTCCTATCAGTTCCGCGACACGGATCATGCCGCAGCGCTGTTCGCCCTGGCTGAGCCGGGCAATATCTACACGCGCATCATGAACCCGACGACTGACGTATTCGAGCAGCGTATTGCGGCGCTCGAAGGCGGCATCGGCGCGCTGGCGACGGCATCGGGTCAGTTTGCTGAAACGCTGACGACGCTCACGCTGGCGAACTCAGGCGACGAGTTCATCACCACATCTGCACTGTACGGCGGAACCTACACGCTGTTTTCGCAGAGCTTCCGCCGTCTGAATATCAAGGCGCATTTCGTTGAGGGAACCGACCCGGCAGCCTTCGAGCCGTACATCAACGAAAAGACACGCTTCATCTACCTGGAGACGATCGGCAATCCGAAGCTGGAAATTCCTGACTTTGAGGGGATCGCCAAACTGGCGCATGCGCACGGTCTGCCCGTCGTGATCGACAATACGTTCGCCACGCCCTACCTGTTCCAGCCCTTCCAGTGGGGGGTCAACATCAGCCTGCACAGCACAACCAAGTGGATCGGCGGGCATGGGCTGAGCATTGGCGGCGTCATCGTTGACGGCGGCAACTTCGACTGGAAAGCCAGCGGACGCCACGATGGCATCGTCAAGCCGGAACCCGCCTATCACGGCGCAGTGATCGCCGATGTGCTCGGCGCTGCGGCGTTCATCGGCCGGGCGCGCATCGTCGGTCTGCGCGACTTCGGCGGCAGCCAGGCTCCCTTCAACAGTTGGCTGAACATCATCGGTCTGGAAACGCTCGCGCTGCGCGTGTCGCGTCATGTCGCCAACACCCAGGCTGTGGCTGAATATCTCGAACAGCATCCGGCAGTTGCCTGGGTGAACTATCCCGGTCTGAAGAGCCATCCCAGCTATGAACGCGCGCAGAAGTACCTGCCCAAAGGCGCGGGCGCTGTGCTGGGCTTCGGCATCAAGGGCGGCAAGGATGCAGGGCGTGCCTTCATCGACAATCTGAAGGTGTTCTCTCATCTCGCCAACGTGGGCGATGCGCGTTCACTGGCAATCCACCCCGCCACCACAACGCACAGCCAGTTGAGCGAGCAGGAACAGATCTCAACCGGGGTGACGCCGGATTACGTGCGGCTGGCGATTGGCATCGAAACGCTCGAAGATATCCTTGCCGACCTCGATCAGGCGCTCACCGTCGCACAGGGGAAATCTGTTCACGCGCTGTCATAACCGGGCAGACACGGTAAGATCATCCTCCGTCGTGGCAGCACGGCGGAGGATGATCGGGTTTCGACTGAAGGACAGAACCATGAGCAGCGGCGCTCACAACCGGATACCACTTTATCAGAACGGCGATGACCGCAAACGGTCACCGGCGCGTGATCACGCGGGTTCGGTTGGGATCGTCCAGAAGCAGTTTGCGCACTTTGATGAGCCGCTCGCGCTGCGCTCTGGTGGAGAACTGCCAGCGTTTACGCTGGCATACGAGACCTATGGCAGGCTGAACGCCGACCGCAGCAACGCGATCCTGATCTGCCATGCGCTCTCCGGCGACTCGCACGTGGCGGGCTATTACACCGATCATCCGGATGAGAAGCCGGGCTGGTGGGATGAAGCGGTGGGCCCCGGCAAGATGTTCGATACCGAGCGCTTCTTCGTGATTTGCAGCAACGTGCTGGGCGGCTGCCAGGGCAGCACCGGGCCGAGTTCTCTCGCGCCTGACGGAAAGCCGTATGCGCTGCGTTTTCCCGTTGTGACGGTGGCCGATATGGTGGCAGCGCAGGTTCGCCTGATGGATCGGCTGGGCATCCAGCAGGTCTTTGCGGTTGCGGGCGGCAGCATGGGCGGCATGCAGGCGCTGGAATGGGCGGTCAGTTTCCCGGATCGGGTGGCGCATGTGCTGTTCATCGCCAGCACGCCGCGCTCGTCGGCACAGAACATCGCGTTCAATGCCATCGGGCGCGCCGCCATCTACGCCGATCCGCGCTGGAACGGCGGCAACTACTACGATGGGGATGCGCCCAACCCCGGACTGTCAGTTGCGCGGATGGTCGGCCACATCACGTATATGAGCGAGCATTCGCTGGAAACCAAATTCGGCAGGAGGCTTCAGGGTCATGAAAAACTGCCCTACCGTTTTGACGTGCCAGAGTTTGCCGTCGAAAGCTATCTGAATCACCAGGGCGAAAAGTTCACCCAGCGCTTCGACGCCAACAGCTATCTGTACATCACCAAGGCGCTCGATTATTTCGATATCGCTGATGGCTACAGCTCGATGGATGCAGCGCTGCGGCGGGCAGCGGCGGAATTCCTGGTCGTCAGCTTTTCCAGCGACTGGCTCTACACCGCTGAGCAGGCGCTCGATCTCGTGACCGCGCTGGAACGAGTCAGGCGGCCTGTCGAGTATCACATGGTACATGCCGACTTCGGCCACGACTCGTTTCTGGTTGAGGTCGAAACGATGGAAAGCATCATCGGTGGTTATCTGGATCGGGCGCTGAAGCGCCGCAGGGAACAGCATCAGCTCAACCCATGACCTGTGAGCCGGGCGGTCAGGCAACGCACTGCAAATGCGTGTAGACGGGTTCGACTCCCGTACAGGTCTCTCGAAACACTCAATTCGTACAGTTTCAAGGAGAAGCAGCGTAATGCCGAGTATCAAGATCCCCACCCCGCTCCGTGTATACACCGGCAGCCAGCAGCAGGTCACCGTCAGCGGGAATACTGTGGGCGAACTGCTCCATGATCTGACCGCGCAGTACCCGGAACTGCGCCCACACCTGTTCAACGGAGAGTCGCTGCGCAGCTTTGTCAACGTGTATGTGGGCGAGGAAGACATTCGTTTTCTGGACGGCATGGACACCGAAGTTGATGAGTCGTCCGCCGTGCGCATCATCCCGACTATCGCTGGCGGGACTGCCTGAGCCGGCGCACTTTGCCAGCCATTGGCATTAAGGATCGTACAGATGACCTCAGAAACGGTTCGTCAGGTGGATCAGACCGGTCTCAAAGTCGGGCAGGCAGCAACCATTCTGCTGCTCGTCCTGGCGTTTATCCTCAATCTGCCGTGGCTGGTGCTGCTGGTCGGCATCGCCCAGCTTCTGGGTGCGCTCGACGTGCCATACGCGCCGTATCGCCTGCTGTATCAGCGGGCGATCAAACCGTCAGGTATCGCCAGGCCGCACATCGTGCCGGATAACCCGGAGCCGCATCGTTTCGCCATGCTGATCGGCGCTCTGTTCAACGGCGCAGCGGCGCTCCTGATCTACACCGGAACGGCATCGATCGGCTGGCTGCTGGTGTGGATCGTGATCGCGCTCGCCAATCTCAATTTCTGGCTGAATTTCTGCGCCGGATGCTGGATGTACTATCAGTTCAACCGTCTGGGAGTGCCGGGCTTCACACAGGCGCGTGTGCGCTAGGTTTTCAGTAAGGGCGAACCATGCTTGAACGTCTGATCATCACGCTCATCATCGTCATCGCAGCCGCAGCGCTCTGGCGCTGGTATACGGCAAGGCAGCTTCGCCGCGCAACCAGCGCCGGTCGAAATGACCCGCTGCTGGCAGGCACGCGCCACGGTGTCTCCACCATTCTGTATTTCACGACACCTTCGTGCGCCCCCTGCCAGACTGTACAGACGCCAGCGCTTCGCCGCCTTGAGGAGATGCTCGGTGATCACGTGCAGATCGTCCGGGTAGACGCGACCGAGATGCCGGAAGATGCGCGCCGGTGGGGTGTGCTGTCCGTGCCGACGACTTTCGTCCTCAACCCAGAGGGTAAAGCTGTGGCGGTCAATCACGGCGTGGCGCATACCGAGACCCTGCTCAGGCAGATCACGTCAGACAGACAGCCCGCCTGAGTCCCGTTCGCGAATTAGAACAAGGAAACCAGGATGAATCCTATCGTCAGCCAACTGGGTGACCTCACAAACGAAGAAATTCGCCGCTACGGCAGACATCTGATCATGCCGGAATTCGGCGTCGAAGGGCAGCGCCGCCTGAAGGCGTCAAGCGTGCTGCTGATCGGCACAGGCGGTCTGGGCAGTCCGCTGGCGCTCTACCTGGCGGCGGCGGGCGTGGGACGGATTGGTCTGGTCGATTACGACGTGGTTGACGAGTCCAATCTTCAGCGCCAGATCGTTCACGGCGTGAGCACCGTCGGCATACTCAAGGTGGAGAGCGCGAAAAACCGCCTGCTCGACATCAACCCCAACCTGATCGTCGATACCTACAATGTGCCGCTCACCAGCGAAAATGCCGTCGAAATCCTGACCCCATACGATGTGATCATCGACGGAACCGATAATTTCCCGACACGCTATCTGGTCAATGATGCCTGCGTGAAACTGGGCAAGCCGAATGTCTATGGCAGCATCCTGCGCTTTGAAGGGCAGTTGAGCGTCTTCTATGCAAAGGAAGGCCCCTGCTATCGCTGCATGTTCCCGGAGCCGCCGCCGCCTGGTCTGGTCCCCAACTGCGCTGAGGCAGGGGTACTGGGTGTGCTTCCCGGTGTGATCGGCACGATGCAGGCGACGGAAGCGATCAAGCTGATTACGGGCATTGGCGAGCCGATGACGGGGCGCATGCTGCTGTATGATGCGCTTGAAATGTCCTTCACAACCATCAGGGTGCGCAAAAATCCTAACTGCCCGGTCTGCGGCATCCCGCACGATCAGGTCGAACTGATCGATTATGAGGCGTTCTGCGGCGTGCCGGCGCACGATCATCAGCCAGCGTCAGCGCCCGCCCATACGAATGGCAGCGCCCCCGCCGCGGCAGTGGAAGACCTGAGCGCTCTGCCCGTACCACAGATCACGGCAGTCGAGCTGAAACAGCGGCTGGATCGCGGCGAAGATCTGGTCATCGTCGATGTGCGCAATCCGGAAGAATTCGAGATCGCCGTGCTTGACGGCACGATCCGTATTCCAAAGCCGCAGATCATGCTGGCCACAGAGGATATTCTGGCGGGACGCCGGCAGGAGTCCGACACCGTGATCGCGCAGATCCCGCGGGATCGCGAGGTGATCGTCCACTGCCGATCCGGCGTGCGCAGCACCGACGTGATCTACATGCTGCGCGAGCTTGGTTATGACCCGCGCAAACTGGTCAACCTGGAAGGCGGCATCCTGGCATGGGCGCGCAACGTCGATACCACGATGCCGGTCTACTAAACGCTTCATCCGGCAAATAATTGTATCTTTGGGGAGCGTCCGAATTGGCGCACGCGCAGAAGCGCATCCCTATACAAAAATTTACCGGATAAAGCACCAAACCCACCCGCAAACTGAATGGTCATCAAAGATCCTGCCCTGTTTCTGGGGCAGGGTCTTTTGATATTCAGCCGAAATGGGTGATGAGCGCCTCTCCGAGCATATCTGCCCACATGGCGTAGTTATGCCCACCAGCAAACTCACGATATGTCACAGGATAGCCGCGATCGAGCAGCGCCCGCTGCATGCGCCGGTTGCCATTCAGCAGCCACTCATACAGCCCGACATCCTGCCAGATGCGAATATCCGCCCTGGGGAAGTGACGGATCATCTCATAAAGCACCTGCTCTGTGCGTCCGCCATACTGGAAATCGAACGCGCCGGACTGGCTGATCACCCTGCCGAAAATGTGCGGCAGTGTCAGCCCGGTGAAAAGCGCCATCAGCCCGCCCATCGACGCGCCGAGAACGCCATAACTGCCGGGATGCTGTTTCACATCGATCAGATTGAGATGAGATGCTGCAAACGGCATCAGAAATTCACTCATGATCAGCGTCGTCCACTCGCTGGCGAAATATTCCATCATGCGCGTTCTGCCGCCATGATGAATCATCGCCAGCGCCACCGGCTGGATACGCTTCTGCTCGATCAGATTATCGACGATGATCGGAAGCCGGGCGCGCCGGGCGTAATCTGTGCCATCCCAGACGACGATCAGCGGCACAGGCGCTTCGACAGGCGGCTGATACAGCCAGACCGTGCGCCTGGCCGGATAAGGGAGCATATGGCGTGTGAGCGCTCCGCGCGGGACGCTGCGCCGGCGCTGAGTCAGGTCAGTGGGCATGTAATCAGGCATGTGCAGCGTGTAGTTGTAATCGCGGATGCCGTTCCAGACCGGAGGACGGCGATTAAACGGATCGGCGGCACGCTCATCCCTGGTATCCGGCTCAGAACCAAAGGCGTGAAAAAAGGCATACTCCAGGTAGGCATCGCGTCGAAAAGACGTGGTATGCGTCCAGACACCCGGTTCGGTTTCGGTCAGGTGTATCGCCTCCGGCTCATTCCAGTTCGTCCAGTCCCCCGCCAGCAGCGGCGGTTTTCCGTCGCCGTGCCACACAAACGTCACCTGATCGCCGTCGATCAGCGGCGTTCCTTCCCGGCGCGCACGTTCCAGCAGTGACATCATCAGGCTGTATCCCTTTCAGAATGGAAAAATCGGACATCCTGCGCTGAGCAGGAATGGCAGAATCAAAAAGCGCAGGCCCTGAGCCTGCGCTTTGTACGAATCTGACAAAAGCGTTTGTGCTAGATAGCGTAGCGCTGCGGCATCGGCTGCATGACGACATTGTACACGCTGAAACCGCGCTTGAGGTAATTCGGCAGCGCGCCCGGCGCATCAAGGTTGCAGGTATGCACATGCACCCGTGTTGTGCCGCCATCCCAGGCCTGCTGAATGCCATAGCTGAGCAGGTGCTTGCCCAGCCCGCGCCCCATGTAAGCGGGGCGCAGACCAAAATAGGCGATCTCGGTTTCAGTGCCCTGCCGGTACAGTTCGACATACCCCGCAGGAACGCCATCGGCATACATGACATGCACGCTCGTTCCGGGGTCTTCCAGCGCAGCCTTCAGTTCAGATTCCGGCATGACGATGCGATCGCGCCAGCGCCAGATATCGCCCACCGCTGTGTACAGGAACTTGTAGAAGTGAACATCAACCTGCTGCATCATCATCAGGCTCACACCGGGTTCCGAGAGAAACGCCGGGATGAACTGTGACCGATCCGTCATGTGCAGATAGGTTGTGATGAGCGTATCGGGCAATGATGCGGTTTGGGCGTGCCGTGCAACTGCCATCAGCCTGACCTGTACGAGTGAAATGCGCTATAATTGCCTGTAATCATTGTCTTGAAGTCACGGTCTCACCTCGATAGCAGAAACCGCTAAAAACAGGATGATGTTTTCGTCAAAATCTACCAAATAACGGGTAGTCATGATTTGAGGTCATCACAAACAACATGGATTTCACACTGACAGAAGATCAGCGCCAGGCGCAAAAGCTCGTCCGCGATTACGTTGCCAAAGAGGTCATCCCCACCATTGGCGAATGGGATCGCAAACAGCAGATGAATCCGGCAATTCTGCCGCGCATGGCAGAACTGGGCATCCTCGGCATCTCCATCCCGGTGCGTTATGGGGGTCAGGGATTTGACTATATAACACTCGGTCTGGTGTGCGAGGAACTGGAACGCGGAGATACCACCCTGCGCGTCATCATGTCCGTTCACATGGGTCTCAACAGCCTGTCCCTGCTTCAATGGGGTACGGAAGAGCAGAAGCAGCGCTTCCTCGTCCCACAGGCACGCGGCGAAAAATACGCGGCCTTCTGCCTGACCGAACCGGGCGTCGGCAGCGATGTCGTCAACATGAACACCACTGCCCGCCGCGTCGGAGACAAATACATCCTCAATGGCGAGAAGATGTGGATCAGCCTGGCGACCAAGGCACATCACTTTCTCGTCGTCGCCAAGACTGATCCGGACGCCGGGCATCGCGGCATGACCGCCTTCATCGTCACCAGCGACATGCCGGGGGTGAAAACAGGGGATATTCACGGCAAGCTCGGCGTGCGCGCCGGTTCCACGGGCTGGGTCGCCTTTGAAAATGTGGAAGTGCCGGTCGAAAACCGCCTCGGCGAAGAAGGGGAAGGCTTCAAGGTGGCGATGGGATCGCTCGATAACGGGCGCTATACGGTAGCCGCGGGCGCTGTGGGGCTGATCCGCGCCTGCCTTGAAGACAGCATCAAATATGCCAAAGAACGAGTCACCTTTGGCAAGCCTATCGCCGAACATCAGCTCATCAAGCAGAAGATCGCCTATATGCAGCAGTGGTATGATGCCGCCAGCCTGCTGGTGATGAAGGTCGGCTGGCTGAAGAATCAGGGAATTCGCAACACGCGCGAAACCAGCGTCGCCAAGTGGTATGCCACCGATCACAGTGTTCAGGCAGCGCTGGAAGCTGTCCAGGTGCACGGCGCATATGGCTTCAGCGACGAATATCCGGTCGAGCGTTACCTGCGCAACAGCAAGGGCGCGGTGATCTACGAAGGCACAAGCGAGATTCACCAGCTCATGCAGGCAGATTACGCCTTCGGCTTCCGCGAGGATAAGCCGCTGCGCTGCGAACTTCCCGCCTATGACCCGGAGTTCTGGCAAAATGAGCCGGAACCGGCGGTCGGCGACTAGTTCGTCCGATCTTCAGATATGTGTTCCCCTCATCGATTGTGCGTTGAGGGGATTTTTGTTCCCGTGGCTGATAACAAGAGGAGTATGGCGTGAAACTGATCTGCCTTGGCGACAGCCTGACGGAAGGCTTGTATGGCGCAGGATATATCGACGCGCTCAGGCCGCTGCTGCCCGCCTGTGAGATCATCAATGCGGGCGTCGGCGGAGACACCCTGCTCAATCTGCTGGCTCGCCTGGAACGTGACGTACTCGATCACCAGCCGGATAAAGTCTTTGTCATGGCTGGCGGCAACGATGCCATCTCCGCCTGCCAGCCAAACACACGCTCATATTACAAATCAGCCAAAAATATTCCTGAAGGTTATGTCGATATCGACCGTTTTGAGGCGGCATACCGGAATGTGCTGACTCAGCTTCACAGCCATCACATCCTCGTCTATGTGGGTCTGCCCCCCTCTGAATACAATCCGACGGTCGTCAATACCATGCGAGCGTACAATCAGCGTGCGCGCGAAACTGCCGAAGGGCTTCAGATTCCGGTTCTCGATCTGATGGCAGCCTTTGCCCCTGAAACCATTCCCGATCGCCCCCCGCTCGACATGGCGTATATCCTGACGATCGGCTCACGGGTTCAGCAGCGCTGGAACGACTATGAGTCTGCCCGGCGCAAAGGGGGATTTTCGTTCACGTTCGACGGTCTCCATCTCACACAGCCCGTAGCGGAGCGCGCCGCACGCCTGATCGCCGATTTCATCGACAGCTAGCACGTTTTTCCGCAACCTAACCTCCTCTGTCCACGTATACAGAGTCATGAGCTGATGACTGGACATTAAAGGGGTAATTCCATGGGCTGCCTACGCGCCATCGTCTGTATCATCTTCCCGCCGCTGGCGGTCATCGACCGCGGCTGCGGCACATTTCTGATCGTCCTGCTGCTGACCATCGCTGGCTGGATTCCCGGCGTGATCGCCGCGCTGCTGCTCAACTTCATGGCAGAGGGAAACCGCTACCGCTCCTAGCGCGCCGCAGCAAATCTTAACCGCCCATCGCCGCCATTTCATGCTATCGTTGCTCTCGTGCAGCGCGCATGGAGGCGGCGATGTCGTCTGAACTGAACGAACGCAGCGAGAAAACTCTCGTCAATGGCGACAGAAAAACAACCCGGCGGCGTCAGTGGCTGACCGTGCAGCATGTCGGCATCGTTTTTCTGACGCTCTCGATCGTGGTCGGCGTGGTCGGCTATGCCAGCCAGCACCCGGAAGGCTTCACGATCCAGAACCTGCTGGCAGATTTCTACGCCAATATCAGCGCCGAACTCGCCAGCATCGCCATCACCGTGCTGATCATCGACGCGCTCAACCGCCGCCGCGAGCGCGTGATCGAAGAATCTCGCCAGCGTGAGCAGCTCATGCGCCAGCTCGGCAGCAGCGTGAATGAGGTCGCCAAACGCGCCGCAGAGGAACTGCGCGCCTACGGCTGGCTGACGGACGGCACACTTCAGGAAAGCGACCTGCGCGTGGCGAATCTGGAAGGCGCAAAATTGTGGAAAGCGGATCTTCAGGGCGCGAATCTCCAGTGGGCAAACCTGAAATACGCCAATCTGAACGGGGCTGTCCTCGTTGGCGCAACGATCACCCAGGCGCGGCTGTGGGGGACCAAGCTGGGCGGCGCTGATCTGCGCGGGGCAAACCTGTCGCAAGCGGCGCTGTACCGGGCTGTCCTCCACGGAGCAAGCCTGTGTGAAGCGAATCTCGAAGGCGTCCATCTGGAGGGGGCAAAACTGGAAAATGCCGATCTGCGGGGAGCCAA
>SZPD01000088.1 GCA_030263515.1 Anaerolineae bacterium CFX9
AACGTGGTCACGGATCGTCCCTCGCAGCATCGGATAGCGGGCCTCAAGCGTGTCGAGCACCGAACGCTGCGTGACCGGTCCAACAATGTCAAGTTGCACTTCGCTGCCGACTTGCGCAAGCGTGCGCAGATGATATGGGAGAATGACTCGAATCATGCATGTTCCTCAAATTCCAAAATCAAATTCACAAAAAATAAATTCCAACGTGGTTGTCAAAAAGCGGCAAAACGATTAAAGGAATTTATTCTGCCCCTAATCGTTTTGCTTGTGACGACTTGAGTTTTGCTTACGGCAGCGTTTGCACTTCAACAGAATACACAGGCGGAAGATCGCGGACAATGGGCGACCAATTGTCACCGCCGTCAGGCGAGCAATACACCTGTCCGCCGGTGGTGCCGAAATACACGCCACACTTGTCGAGCGAATCTACTGCCATGGCGTCGCGCAAGATATTGACGTAACAATTCTGTTGCGGCAAGCCTTTGGTTAAGGCTTCCCATTCGTTTCCGCCGGTTTTGCTGCGATACACGCGCAGTTTGCCATCGGGCGGGAAGTGATAGGAATCGCTGGTGATCGGCACGACGTAGATCGTTTCTGGCTCATGCGCATGCACGCCGATCGGAAAACCGAAATCGCTGGGCAGGTTTCCGCTCACTTCATGCCAGAGATCGCCGCCGTTATCGGACCGCATCACGTCCCAGTGCTTCTGCATGAACAGGGTGTTCGGTCGCGAGGGATGCAGCGCGATACTGTGGACACAGTGCCCGACTTCTGCTTCGGCGTCGGGCAGTTCGCCTTCTGACAGCAGTCCCCGGTTGATCGGCTTCCAGGTCGTGCCGCCGTCATCACTGCGGAAAGCCCCCGCCGCCGAGATGGCGACGTAAATGCGGTTCGGGTCATCCGGGCTGAGGATGATCGTGTGCAGGCACATGCCGCCTGCCCCCGGCTGCCACAGGTTCGATTTCACATTGCGCAGACCGGAAAGCTCACGCCAGCTTTTGCCGCCATCGCTGGAATGGAACAGGGCGGCATCCTCCACACCTGCGTAGATCGAGTCCGGATCGGTTGGCGACGGCTCCAGATGCCAGACGCGGGTAAATTCCCAGGGATGCTGTGTGCCGTCGTACCACTGATGTGTGCCCGGCACGCCGTCGTACCTGAATTCATTACTGACAGCTTCCCACGTGGCTCCGCCGTCGTCTGAGCGCTGGATCACCTGCCCGAACCAACCGCCTGACTGTGAGACGTACAGCCGGTTCGGGTCAGAGGGCGTACCGGTGATGTGATAGATCTCCCAGCCGGGGAAGTGGGGGCCTTCAACCTTCCATTCCCTGCGCCGTTCATCTGAGCGCAGGATGAATGCGCCCTTGCGTGTGCCAACCAGAACACGGACTTCACTCATGATCATATCCCTTGTGATATGGGCCAGGCTGTTTACAGAATAGAACAATTGTTCAGTTCTGTCAAGCGCTTTGCCTGCTGCTGCCTGAGTAACAGCGCATCTCTCACGGCAGAATGTTGCCCGCTGCCAGATAAATGTCGTACCACTCCTGCCGCGAGAGGGTGATCTGCGATGCCTTGCAGATATCCTTCAGGCGCTGGGCATTAGTCGTGCCGACGATAGGCTGCATGCGGGCAGGATGACGCAGCAGCCAGGCAATCGCGATGGCGGTGTTTGGGACGCCCTTCGAGGCGACCAGCTCGTTGATCACCCGGTTCAGCTCCGGGAATTTGTCATTGTCAAGGAACACCCCTTCAAAGAAGCCGTACTGGAATGGAGACCACGGCTGAATCGTGATATCGTGCAGGCGGCAGTAATCGAGGATGCTGCCGTCGCGGTCGATCGAGGCGTCGATCTTCATGTTGACTGTCAGCCCGGCATCGATCATGCCGGTGTTGGTGATGCTCAGTTGGAGCTGGTTGAAGACGAGCGGCTGGCGGACGTAGCGCTTGAGCAGCTCGATCTGCATCGGATTCTGATTGCTGACGCCGAAGAAGCGCACCTTGCCGCTGCTCTCCAGGATATCGAACGCTTCTGCGACTTCTTCCGGCTCGACGAGCGCGTCCGGTCGGTGGAGCAGCAGCACGTCCAGATAATCCGTGCGCAGGCGTTTCAGGCTGCCATCCACGGCTGCCAGGATGTGCTCTTTCGAAAAATCGAACGAGCGCGGGCGAATACCGCATTTGCTCTGAAGGATCATCTTCTCTCGCAGGCTGGGTGACATCTGAATGGCTTCGGCAAATTTCGCTTCTGACTGTCCGCCGCCGTAAATATCTGCATGGTCGAAAAATGTCACGCCTTCATCCAGCGAGGTGTGGACGAGGTTGGCGATCCCCTCCAGCGGCAGCTCATGGATGCGCATGCAGCCGAGAGCGATCTCGGAGACTTCCAGATCGGTATGGGCGACAGGGATGGTTTTCATCGTCACAGGCACTCCTTGCTGACAGGGTTGGTCATGAAAAGTGGAGTATAGCGTACCGGGGTGGTTCAGAAACATGCAGGCCCAGCGGCCATCTGGATGGTGATTTGAGCGATAGGAACAACTTTTTGACAACGCCTAATAATTACGCTATATTCCTTGCGCAAACGTTTGCGCAAAATATGAAATACGGAAATACGATAGATTTATGCCTACTTTGGAAGACGTTGCTGAAAAAGCACAGGTTTCTGTTTCTACTGCATCCCGCATCCTCACCCGCGATCGGAATGGTCGTTTCAGCGATGAAACGCGCGAGCGTGTGCTGAATGCCGCGCGTGAGATCGGTTACAGACCCAATCTGGCAGCGCGTTCCCTGATCTCCGGACAGTCGAACATCATCGGCTTCGTGTCGCCGCGTGTCGTCGATACGCCCTTTACCGCGCTGCGGGTGCTGCAAATCCTGACACATATCGAAATAGCGTGCAGTGAACGGGGCTATCATCTGCTGCTCAGTTCGCCGCGCTATGTCAACGGTGCGCTCGACGAGCATTACATGCAGCTCCTCAGCAGCGGCTATCTGGACGGATTGATCATCCACGACGAAAACGTCAATTTCTCACTGCTTGAGCCGGCGCTGGAATTTGGCATTCCTGCGGTCGTGATCGGCAATCGCGAACATCCCTATTTCGTCAACGGAGACGATTATCTCGGCGGGGCGCTTCAGGCGGAACATCTGCTTCAGCTTGGGCATCGTCATATCGGCGTGATCGGCTTGCCCGACAATTCGCATTATGCTGCGCGCCTGCGTCTGCGCGGCGTCATGGATGTGGCGAGTCGCATGGGGGTTTCGACGGAGACGTTCTATCGCCGGGATGGGGATTTCACTTCAGAAAGCGGTCTGGCTGCGGCGCATTATCTGCTGACTCATCATCCGGAAATCACGGCGCTGCTGGTGAATAACGATCGGATGGCGATCGGCGCGCTTCAGGCTGCAAGGCAGATGGGGCTGCGCGTTCCGCAGGATATTTCGATCATCGGCTTTGATAATCTGCCGCAGTCAGCGGACACCACGCCGCCGCTGACCACTATCGACCAGTCTGTAGAACTGTGGGGTGAAGCGGCGGTGGCGATGCTCCTGCGCGTTCGCCAGGGTGAGCAGCCTGTTTCCCGTATGATGGATACTCGTCTGGTGATCCGCGAGACGACTTCTGCGCCGCGAACAGGAGGACTTCGTTGAGCAGGCACGTGCTGACCTCGCGCCCCAATATTCTCTGTTTTGTCACCGATCAGCAGCGGGCTGATCATCTGGGATGCTACGGCAATCCTGATGTGCAGACGCCGCATATTGACGCCCTCGCCGCTGAAGGAGTACGTTTCACACACGCCTACGTTGCCAACCCGCTGTGCATGCCCAACCGTGCCAGCCTGTTTACCGGTATGTATCCCAAAGCGCACGGGGTACGTGAGAACGGCATCGGGCTGTCGCCTGAACTGCCCACCCTGCCGGAAGTTCTGCGACAGCAGGGTTATCATACGGCGTCGTTTGGCAAGCTGCATCTCGTGCCTTACAGCATCAAACGACATACGCCGCCTGCGCCATTTGAAATCTACGAGACGCCGGAATACTGGCAGGAGCATACAGACATCCCCGTGCCCTACTACGGTTTTGAGCAGGTCTACCTGACCTGTGGGCATGGTCCGTACATTTTCGGTCATTACAAACACGAAGTGGGTGAAGAAGTTCATGCCCTGCTGAATATCGATCGGGCAGCAGTGACCCCCTCAGGGGTACGCGAGTCGTGGAAGGCGGCGATCCCTCAGAGCAGGCATTACAACACGCTCATTGCCGACCACACGATCGAATATCTGCGCACGCGGGATGCAGAACAGCCGTTTTTCATCTGGTGTTCGTTTCCCGATCCGCATCATCCTTATATGCCACCTGCTCCCTACAGCGAGCAGTATGATCCAGCCTCGATCACGTTTGCGCCTGCGCGCCGCGCTGGTGAGCTTGATGATCTGCCCGCCTATTTCCGTGCCAGCCATGAGGGACAGATCACCACCGGCGGGCTGGAAGGCGGCGCGCAGATCAGCGATGCCGATTATCGCGAAATCTTCGCCCATACCTACGGCATGATCTCGATGATCGACGATCAGATTGGGCGTGTGCTGGCGGAGATCGATCGCCTCGGTCTGCGTGAGAACACCATCGTGATCTTCATGAGCGATCACGGCGATCTGATGGGTGATCACTGGCTGATCAACAAGGGTCCCTATCCCTTTGATGGTCTGCTGCGTGTGCCGCTGATCTGGCGTGTTCCGTCAGGCAAAGGCGGGCAGGTGAACGAGAGTTTTGTCTCTGCGGTTGATTTTGTCCCCACCGTGCTGGACGCTGCGGGCATTTCCCCATATGCCGGCATTCAGGGGCGATCGTACCTTCAGCCGGCACTTGGCGAGCCGGTCAGGCATCGCGACCATGTGTATATCGAGTATGACTGCAGCTATTTGCCGGATCGGCTGCGCCATATCCGCAGTGAAGCCTTTGCCCTGACATTTTATGAAAGGGCTGAAGCTGGGCTGTTGTTCGATCTGCGCAGCGACCCGCGCGAGCTTCACAACCGTTGGGGCGATCCGGCGCTCACGGAAGTACGTGAGGAGCTGCTGCGTCAGCTCTTGCGGGACAGCGTTGAGGCAGATAGCTGGCTGCCGCTCAAAAAGGGGCATGCCTGATCATGGCTGAGATCAGAAATGTCCTGTTCATCATGGTCGATCAGATGCGCGCCGACTGCCTGAGCATCGACGGGCATCCGGTGGTGCAGACTCCCAATCTCGATCGGCTGGCAAAACGCGGCGTTCGCTTTTCCCGCGCCTATGTCCAGACCGCAGTATGCGGGCCGAGCCGCGCCTGTTTCTACACTGGTCGGTATACGCATGCACACGGAACCTACTGGAACGAAATACCGCTGGCGATCGATGAGCAGACGCTTGGGCAAGTTGTGCGTAATGCCGGCGTCCGTGCCGCTCTGTGTGGCAAGACGCATATGACCGCCGATGAGGCGACTTTGGAGCGCCTGCAGGTGGTGGAGTCCGTCCGGGAACGGCTGCGCCATGCAGGTTTTGAGCCGTGGGAAGTCAACGATTTCTGGGGCGAGGGCTGGATGCAGCATCTTCACAGCCGGGGCTATGACCTGCCGTTTGAAAATCCGATGCTGGCAGCTTTCCAGGTCACCGCTCCGGATGGCGCACGGCGCAACGGCTGGCGTTTTGAGAACTGCCGCCTGCCGACGGTTTACGATCAGGCAGACAGCGATACCGCTTTTATGACCGATCGCGCCATGGCGTTTATTGATGACGCGGGAGATGCGCCGTGGCTGCTGCATCTGTCCTATCTCAAGCCACATTGGCCGAATGTCGCTCCGGTTCCTTATAACACGCTTTACGACCCGGCTGATGTCCCCGCGCCGAATCGGGCAGAACACGAACGCACCAACCCACATCCCATCCTTCAGCCTTTCCGTGAGGAACGCCGCGGTCTCGCGCTTGACGACGAGCAGACCTGGCGGAACATGCGCGCCACCTACTACGGCCTGATCACCGAGATCGATACTCACATCGGGCGGCTGATGGCTCATCTTGAGGCGCGGGGCCGCCTGGAGGATACGCTGATCATTTTTGTCTCGGATCACGGTGAATACATGGGTGATCACTGGTTATTCGAGAAGGAACTGTTCTACGAGGAAGCCATCCGGGTTCCGCTGATCATCGTCGATCCGGATCCGCGTGCCGACGGCACGCGCGGCAGTGTGCAGGATGTGTGGGTGGAGAGCATCGATCTCATGCCCACCTGCCTTGAAGCGCTGAATATTTCCATCCCGCCCGCTGTTCAGGGGCGCAGCCTGCTCGGCATCGTGCGAGGTGCGCAGCCGGACTCGTGGCGTGATGCTGTGTTTGGAGACTGGGATTTCCGCTTTTACCGGACATCCGCCATCCTCCGGCTGCCGGTCAATCGCTGCCGCGCCTGGATGATTCGGGACGAAGCCTACAAGTATGTTCATTTCAATGGACTGCCGGACATGCTGTTCGATCTTCGTCAAGACCCTTCGGAACTCTGTAACCTGGCTGAGGATCCGTCTCGAAAGGAGGTGATAGCTGCATATCGGGAGCGCCTGCTGGCATGGCGTCAAGCCACAGAAGATGATCGGCTTGGCAAGTGGCTTGAAGCCCAAATGGGGCGCGCCGGGGTGTACTGGGTTCCTGACGACATTTTTTGAACGAGAAGTTTGTCCATGAGTGGGGAGATTACCCAATGATTTCGAAAAGACGTATTGCTGTACTGCTCGCTTTGTTCATCGTCGTCCTGAGCATCGTTCCCGCAGTGCCTGCTCAGGAAAACCGCACCCTGCGCGTGATGGGCTGGATCGGTCTGTTTGAACAGTATCTTCCGGCGTGGGAATACATGGTCAGCGAGTTTGAGGCGCGCAATCCTGGCGTGACGATCGACTATGTGGCGACGCCGTTTGAAGATACGCTCAACCAGGCGACTACTGCTATTCTCGGCGGCAATGCGCCGGATGTGATTCAGATTGTTTCCGGCTGGTCACCCGTTCTGCATGGTCTGGGCGCGCTGGCTCCGCTCGATGACTTGCTTGATCCCGCCGTGATCGAGCAGATCCCGGCTGCCATGCTGGAATCGGCCACCTTCGATGATGCCCTGCGCGGGATTCCCTGGGTTCCAGGCCCGATTGTGCTGGTTTACAACCGAACACTGCTGACTGAAGCCGGAGTCGATCCGGATGCTCCGATCGAGACCTGGGCGGATCTTCAGGCGGCGATCGACGCGGTATGCGCGCTGCCTGCGCGTGCTGATGGATCGCCGGTGTATGGGCTGGCGATGCGCACTGCGCGCAATCCCAATTCCGGTCACTGGCTTTTGCCGGTCATCTGGGGTTTTGGCGGCGAGCTGATCAATGAGGATGGCGAAGTTGTTCTCAACAGCCCGGAGTCGGCTGCTGCGCTCCAGTGGATACAGGAAGAAGTGGCGTCTGGCTGCATTCCGAACGGCTTCAACATCAACGAGACGCGCAATACGTTCGCCCAGGGGCGCGCAGCTTTCATCTTCGAAGGTCCGTGGGCACGTGGTAATGTCCTCACATTGTCTGACGGCGCTGTGACGGTTGCCGAAGATGGCGATGTCTGGGTGAGCCTGATGCCAGCCGGCCCTGACGGGAACATCCGCCAGATCGCCAACAATCATATGCTGGTGGTGACCGAGCAATCGCAGAACAAGGATCTCGCCGCCGAGTTCATCGAATTCGTGACGAACGATCCGCAGGCTGTGACGCAGTATTTTGAAGTCAGCGCCCAGCTTTCGACGGCAAACATGGAGGTTTTGAGGAGCGGCGCGTTTGCCGAAGACGAGTACACCCAGATCTTCGTTGAAGCGCTGAATTACTCAAATGGCGTACCCGTGAAAAACGCCCAGTGGGACGCGATCGCGGATGCGCTGTCTCTGGCGCTGCAGGAAGTGATGAATGGAAGCGATCCGGCTGCCTCGCTGGAGAATGCCTCGCGGGTGATCAGCGACCTGCTCCTGTACGACTAGTCCAGTTCAAACGGCCGGGGATGCCGTCTGGCGTCCCCGGCTATTTCCCGATGAGAGCAAACTGATGATCGTCAACAAACGCCAGCGCTATGGGTTCGTCGCTCTGCTGCTGCTTCCCAGCCTGCTCATCCTGTGCGCATTGATCCTGTATCCGCTGATCAATGGGATCTCGCTGAGCTTTACCAACACCTCACCCCTGCGCCGAAATGTTCGGGATGTCGGGCTTGAGAACTATACCCGCCTGCTGAACGATCCCCTTTTCTGGGAAGTGCTGGGCAACAGCCTTTACCTCGTTGGCGTTTCGATCGCGCTGGCGCTGGTGATCGGGTTTGTGATCGCGCTGATCCTCAATACGAAGCTGCGCGGCAGATGGTTCTTCCGTACAGCGATTTTTCAGGTGTGGATCGTGCCCTGGATCGCAGTCACGATCCTGTGGGGATGGATGTTCAGCACCGATTACGGCATTGTCAATCAACTCATGCGCAGTGTCGGGCTGATCGACAGCTCGCTCCAGTGGCTGGCACAGCCGCACCTGGCACAGTCGATGGTCATCCAGGCGTTCACCTGGCGAACGATACCGTTTACGATGGTGGTCTCTCTGGCTGCCTTGCAGAACGTGCCTGAGGAGCTGATCGAAGCCGCATCCATTGATGGCGCTGGGTATTTCCGCCGGCTGTTCTTCGTCATCCTGCCGCTGCTGCGCAACATTCTGCTGGTGACGGCACTGCTTCAGGCGGTGCGCCTGTTTCAGGAGGTCACACTGCCCTGGATCCTGACGCAGGGTGGGCCGATCAACGCCACGACCACGCTCAGCCTGTATACCTATCGCACGGCTTTTCAGCGCTGGGAGTTTGGCTTGTCTTCAGCGACCGGCGTGCTGTGGCTGATTTTTCTGACCATCTTCGCCATTTTCTATCTGCGTGTGCTGGTTCGCCCACAGCAGGATTAGCCAGCAGGGAGACGCCGATACATGGAAAGCCATTTCGCTCGTCGTATGCGCCAGGAAGTCCCGCTTTATCTGCTCATCCTTGTGATTCTGCTGGTCATGCTGTTCCCGATTGCATGGATGCTCTCCACGTCGATGAAGACGCCGGCTGAGGTTTTTGCCATTCCGGCGACATGGATCCCCAATCAGATCTCATGGGACAATTACCTGACGGCGTTCAACGCGACGCTGCTGCGTTTCTTCGCCAACAGCCTGATCGTTGCGCTGGGGACGATGGTACTGTCCACCCTTGCCGGAAGCATGGCGGCCTACGCGCTGTCTCGGTTTCCGTTTCGGGGCAGCAATGCGCTGCTGCTGTTTTTCCTGGCAACGATGGCGTTTCCGCTGCCACTGCTGATGATCTCGATGTACACACTCTTCAGCCAGCTTCGCCTGCTTAACTCGTACTGGGCGCTGATTCTCGGTCACACAGTGATCACGCTTCCCATCGTAGTCTGGCTGCTGAAAAGCTTCTTTGATTCGCTGCCGCGCGAAATTGAGGAAGCGGCCTATATCGATGGCGCCAGCCCGTTCCACACCTTTGTACGCATTGTGCTGCCGATCTCGCGGCCGGGGCTGGCGGCAGCGGCAATTTTCGGCTTCGTCACATCGTGGAACGAGTTCATCATGGGGCTTTCGTTCACATCATCAACCGATATGCGCCCGCTGCCCGCGGGCATCAGCCTGGTTTTCCTGCAGGAATTTCAGTATCGTTGGGCAGAAATGATGGCTGTAGCCACATTGGCAACCCTTCCCATCCTGATCATTTTCCTGCTGTTTCAGCGCAATTTCATTCAGGGGCTGACTGCGGGAGCCGTCAAAGGGTAATTTCTGATGACCGATTCACAGGTCAGCGTCCAGCGCATCCCTTTTCATCTGATGACCAAGCCACGCGGCGCGATCTGCAATCTCGATTGTCAGTACTGCTACTTCCTGAGCAAGGAACGCCTGTATCCCGGCAGTGACTTCCGCATGTCGGAAACCGTTCTTGAAGAATACACGCGGCAGTACATCGAGTCGCAGCCGGTCGATGAAATCACGTTCGCCTGGCAGGGTGGCGAGCCGACTCTGATGGGGCTGGATTTTTATCGTCAGGCGGTCAGCTACCAGCAGAAGCATCGCAAACCGGGCATGCGCATCCTCAATACGCTGCAAACGAATGCCGTTACGCTTGATGATGACTGGTGCGCCTTCTTTCGGGAGCATGACTTTCTGATCGGCGTCAGTCTGGACGGGCCTCAGCCGCTGCACGATGCCTATCGTGTGGATAAAGGGGGCGCGCCCACGTTTGAGCGCGTGATGAAAGGCATCCGGCTGCTGCAAAAACACGGGGTGGAATTTAACATTCTGACGACCATCCACGCCGCCAATGGCGATCACCCCCTGACCATTTATCGCTTCCTGCGGGATGATGTGAAGGCGTCGTTCATCCAGTTCATCCCGATCGTGGAACGCGCCAACGAGACCGGTTTTCAGGAAGGCAGCGCGGTCACGCCCCGCAGCGTGGGCGCGGAGCAGTATGGGCGTTTCCTGACAGCAGTCTTCGATGAATGGGTGCGCCGCGATGTCGGGCGCGTCTTTGTGCAGATCTTTGATGTGGCGCTCGCTGCGTGGTTTGGCGACCGTCCCGGATTATGCATCTTTGAGGAAACATGCGGGTCGGCGCTGGCGCTTGAACACAATGGCGACGTGTACTCGTGCGATCACTTCGTCGAGCCGAAGCACTTCGTCGGCAATCTGATCAATATCCCCCTGTCGGAAATCGTCGTTTCCGATCAGCAGCGGACCTTCGGGCTTGCCAAGCGCGAAACGCTGCCTGCGTACTGTCGTGCCTGCCCTGTGAAATTTGTTTGCAACGGCGGCTGTCCGAAGGATCGCTTTATCAGCACGCCAGATGGCGAACCCGGCCTGAACTACCTGTGTGCCGGGTACAGAATGTTTTTCACACACATTGATGAGCCGATGCGCTTCATGGCTGAGCAGCTTCGCCAGCGTCGCGCGCCCGCCGGCGTCATGTTCTGGCAGCGGGCCAAGGATGAAGCGCTGGCTGCGCGCTTCGCCGCGGCTGGGCGCAATGATCCCTGCCCCTGCGGCAGCGGGCTGAAGTTCAAGAAATGTCATGGCAGGCGCGGCTCAGAGACAGAAGCCGGCCCAGCCCCATGATTCTTGTCAGTCGGTATGAAAAACTTCTTCCAGCTCGATCAGCACCTGGTCCGGCTGCGCGCCGGGCGGGATCTCGAAGTACGGTGACATCATCTGCTGCCAGCGCGCGTTGACCTCCGTTTCAGCCATACGGGCGGTGGCAGCTTCCAGCGACTCTGGCGTCTCAAAATAGCCGAACAGAGTTCCATCCGGGTGCATGAACAGCGAATAGTTGTGCCAGCCCGCCTCTCTCAGCGCCGCGAGCATTTCCGGCCAGACACTGCGATGATGCTCCTTGTATTCCTCGATCAGTTCCTGGCGCACCTTCAGCAGAAAGCCCACACGTTTCATCGTTTTCTTCCTTATCCGATCACCGCAAGTTCAAGGTTGAGCAGGCGCGCCAGTTTGCGAATCCTGCCAAGCTGATGCCCGATCCCCAGTGCGCAGTGATGCGTCGGGGCTTCTTCGCACCATGCATTCATAAAGGCTGCCGGATCAAGGCTGAATTTCAGCCGTGAATTGGTATTGCCGATCTTCATGGTGTCGCCGGGGATCGATTCCCCCTCGGCGGCAAGCATCTTCAGCCGTCCGTCGGCGGTCTGCGTCATCGCCAGGATCGTGATCGGTCCCGTCCTGACCTTGAACTCGACCGAAATCCCATAGCCGCGCTTCCCGTGATACAGCCCCAGCCCGCGCAGCACCGGCTTCTCGTCGCTGATGGCGATATGCCCCGGACCGTCGTGCCCCATCAGGATGAAATCCTCGTTGAAGTCCATCGCGTAAAATTCGGTGTAGGAACCGCCTGCCCGGAAGCGATCCATCATCATCATGGCGACGCAGGTCTTGAGGTCGCCCTCGCCGGATGCAGGAATGCCGCGCGCCGTCAGCAGTGAGTTGCCGACGATCAGCGATGCGCCCAGTTCCTCGTTGGGGTTGCCGTCCAGTCCCCGATAGTAGTACGTCAGCCCGTGCAGGTCGAAATCCTGAGTCAGCCTGTCCAGCCCGGCGGCGACGCGCGCCGTCCACTGCATCGCTTCCTCGGTGACAGGCATCGAGATGCGGTCGCGCCCCGGTTCGGCAATATCGAACACGCGGCCGATCTCGTCGATCTTGGCGCTGATCTCAGCATCGGTGACCGCGCTGACACGCTTGTGCAGGTCGTCCATTTCGAGCACTTCGATATGTGTGCCGAGCTGAGCGTGATGCATGGTGAAATCGGAATACATATCCAGCATTCCGGGATAGGTATGGCCGAGAAAACCGATGCGGCTGTAGCTGACCGAGCGCATCACGGATGCAGCCTGAATCCATTCCTCGATCTCGTTCCAGGCGCGCTCATAGTACTGCCGCGCGTGACCATCTGCCGGAGAGAGCAGCCCGGAAACGACATTGAACTGAATGCGGCTGCGGGCAAACGCATTCGAAATTTCCGGCACACAGCAGGCGCAGCAGTTGGCGAGCCATTCCGCTGTGTCGGTGTCCAGATAGTCCAGCGCGGGGATCGGCTGAAGGTTCAGAATCAGCACGGGGGCGCGGCGTCGCTGAACAGCCGGCAGAACCTGAGACGATGTGGAATAGGTTCCGACATAGCACACGATGAGATCGACATTTTCGCGCGTGAAGAGATCGCCCGCCTCGCGAGCGCCAGGCGCATCATCGACCAGCCCGGCGGAGACGATCTCTGCGCCCATTTCGGCGATGCGCGCTTCAACCTGCTTTTGATAGCGTTCCAGGCGTTCCTTCAGTCCCTCGAACTGGGGCCAATATGCCGCCAGCCCAATGCCGAAGACGCCGATTTTTGCTTTTGTGTTCTGCATTCTGATCTCCTGCGAAATGGTGTTATCTGCCACGCCTGAATACGCGGATCAGCCCGAACTGGATCTTCCCCTGGCGCACCTGATCGATGCCGACTGCCAGAAGCAGCACAAGACCCTGCGCGATATTCTGCATTTCGGTCGAGACGCTTTGCAGTCGCATGCCGTTGAGCAGGCTGCTGAGCACCAGCACGCCGAGCAGCGTCCCGACCAGGTTGCCCTGCCCGCCTGCCAGGCTCGTCCCGCCCAGCACCACGGCTGTGATGACCGTCAGTTCGATGTTGGGCGCGGCGTTGGGATCGGCGGCATACAGGCGCGATGTCAGGAAAACGGCAGCGACGGCAGCGCTCAGCCCGGACAGAATGTAAGCAGTCATGCGGTAGCGCCGGACGGGCAGCCCTGCCAGGTAAGCCGCCTCCTCGTTATCGCCAATCATGTACATGGCGCGCCCATAGGTGGTGTAACGCAGCACGACAATGCCGATCACGAACAA
>SZPD01000089.1 GCA_030263515.1 Anaerolineae bacterium CFX9
CCTGCGCCGGTTCAAGTTTGCCTTCCTGAGGCGGCGGCGGAATATAGGGTTTACCGGGCAGGCTCACCCGATAGCGGTTTTCATTCGGTCCCACACGGCGGATGCAGTCGAGGATCATACCGGCGTCATCGATCAGCAGCAGATTACTGCGGCGCTCCATCGGTTCAGCGATGATCGTCACCGCGCCGGCAGGTCCCTCCACCTCAAGCTGAAGTATACGTTCCCAGCGAGGCTGGCTGACATGCGTGAGGATGCCACCTTCAACATGGCTCCGAAAGAGCAAGCCAAGCTGTGTCGGCTTGCTCAGCCCTCTGCGCAGGCGCTCCGGAACGATATGCACCCGTGGAGACTGAGGATCAGCGCTCAGGTAGAGATAATGTCTCCGATGGCTGGCGTAAATTTCCAGACCGATACCGGTCTGATCAGTATCGAGCACATCCTGGATGCGACCGCCAACCAGCACATCCATGAACTCATCGACAAGCGCAGACAGGGTGAACGCATCAAGGTTCATTATCCGGGCATCAGCGTGCGTCCGGGGTCAGGAGGTAGGCAATCATATCACCCAGGTCCTGATCACTGACGATATTCTCGTAGTTCTGCACCATGGCATTCGCAAACCCCTCCACCAGATAAGCTGAAGGAAAGGCGATCGACTCATAGATATAGGCATCGGCAGGCATGGGCGGGCGTCTCTGCGCGGCGCGTTCTGCGATCCCCTCAAACGGCGGGGCCACATGATTGACCGCGCCTTCGCGGTGACAGGCGGTGCATCCCAGTGTGACCACCAGTTCAGCGCCGCGCTCAGGATTTGCGTTTGCCAGCAGTTGATCCACTCGTTCACGATAGCTGTCATGAGAGACCATCTCTCCGGTGGCGGAACGCGAGCTGGTCTCCGCCATGGCGATCACGAACAGCGCTGCGGTCACAACCAGCATCGCGATGACCACATACAGCACCCACCCCTTGCTCGCGGGCTTTGCATTCATTTTTACGACATCCTTTTGTGCTGACGGCTCTCTACAACAGCAGCCTGTCGATGATCATCGCCATGAACAGGAATGCCAGATAAGCCGTGGAAAACTTGTAGGTCCTGCGCGCCGTCGCGCCATCCTTTTTCTGAATCAGCACTACAGACAGGCGAATCAGGTTGATGCCAAGCGCGGCAGCGGCGAGTCCATAGATTGCGCCAAGCGTTCCAAACAACACCGGCACAAGACTGATGACGAGGAGCTGAATTGAATAGTAGAGGATCTGACGGCGCGTCACTTCTTCACCGCGCGCCACAGGCATCATCGGGACGTTGGCGCGCGCATAGTCTGTATTGACGAGGAGCGCCAGCGCCCAACTGTGCGGCGGCGTCCAGTAAAAGACAATGGCAAAAAGGACCAGCGGCGCAAATTCAAGGCTGCCTGTCACCGCGGCCCACCCCACCAGCACCGGCATCGCCCCTGCCCCGCCGCCGATCAGGATATTGAGAACCGTGTTCCGTTTCAGGACGAGCGTATACAGCACCACATAATAGAGCGCCCCGCCCAGCGCGAGCGCCGCCGCCAGCCAGTTCACAAACACGCCCAGGATCAGCGTTGACCACACAACCAGCGTCAGGCCGAACAGGAGCGCCATCGTCGGATCAAAGCGGCCGGACGGGATCGGACGTCTCGCTGTGCGCGACATACGCGCATCCATATCCCGGTCAATATACTGATTGATCACGCTGGCTCCGGCGGCAGACATCGCTCCACCGATCAGCGTGGGAACCAGAATGCCAATGGGCGGTATGCCATTGGCTGCAATGATCATTGCAGTCAGGGTTGTGAACAGGAGCAGCAGGACGATGCGAAGCTTGGTCAGCTCCAGATGCGCACGCACCAAATCGCGGAAGGTCTGCGGCTGGGGTTTCTCCGCAACTGCCTCCAGATGGGTTAATTCGCCGCGGGTGTCGATTGTGGTTGCCATTGCGAAGCGTTCTCGCCCTGCTTGTCACGGCTGTTCATCAGATCGATTGCACTCAGCGCCACCAGCAGCCCCCAGGTGACAGCAGCAAAAGCTACGTGCGACGCGCCCCAGATCGGCGCGGCGCGTTCGATCACATACATCGCCCCAATGCCAGCCTGCATCAGATATGCTGCCAGAGAGGCAGCCGCCAGGATGCGAATGGCGCGGCTGCTGCGCGCTGCATATGCCTGCCAGATCAGCAGCACGAGCGCAACACCGAGCGCCAGCACCGCAAACCGGTGGAACATGTGAATCGTCGCAAGCTGTCCCTGCGCAAATGGCAGGACTTCGCCATTGCAGAGCGGCCAATCGATACAGGCCAGCGTAGCGCCGCTGCCGCGAACCAGCGCGCCAGTGAGGATGATCACCAGCGCCAGAATAGTAGTGACGATGCCCAGCGAAGTAAACCGATCGCGCGGATAGGAAATCTTCGGTCTGTAGAGTGCAAACAAAGCCGCGATCTGAAGCGCCGCCAGCAGCAGCATCGCCGTACCCAGATGGAGCGTCACCATTGTGGGCGGCAGATCCAGCACGACGACGAGCGCGCCCAGACCGCTCTGGATCACAAACAGAACAGCCGCCACAGCCGTTGCCGTCAGCACAGCGCGGTTGTGATGACGGTAAGCTCGGATCGCCAGCGCCAGCGTAGCCAGCCCAAACAAACCGATCAGCGCGGCAAAAAGCCGATGAAGCCACTCAATCCATGCGGTCAGATTATCCAGTGGGGGGAAGATCGTGCCGTTACACAGCGGCCATGTGTTCCCGCAGCCCAGACCAGAATCGGTCACGCGGACGACCGCGCCAAAAACAATCAGGCCGAGAGTCATCAGCGCCGTGATCAGCGCCAGAGTCGGAAACCAGCGCGACTTTGTTTCCTGATGAAGCATGTTACGACATTGTCCTCAACAACCTATCCAGCCGCAGCAAGCGGACTGGCGCATCACTGCTCGGAAGGGGTAACTTCAGATGCCGCCGAAGTCTCTGCCTGCTTGCGAGCCTGACGCACACCGCGATCCAAAAACCAGAAGATGATGGCGAGCGTTGCCGCGATGCCGATCAGGTTGAACAGAATAAAGCCCACCAGCAGGAAAAACTGCTCTGCCTTCCACGGCAGCACGACCGCAGTTGATCCATCCGGGCTGCCAACGGTCTGTAGAATAGGCAGAATTGTGCCACTGCCGCTGTTGATCAGCAGTGCGGTAAGCCCACCGCCAGCCAGCAGAATAACCATCAGCACCGCAAAAAACAGCAAGCGTTTCACGCCTCGCCTCCATCAATCACGCACAGGCAGTACAGCTTGTTCGCTCAAAAATAAGACCATATGCTGCTCAGGATTGTACTCTTTATCACAACTCGTCGCAAGACGCACCCTCGGCTGTTCAGGGTTGATCGTCATCCCGCGCGCTTGCCGCTAAATCTGCGGATTCCTGAAGGGCGTCATCATAGCCGTCCGGCTGTTCGCCCCCGGCTGGTGGCGCAAAGTGATTCACGCCGTCCTGAGCGCGCGTATCGGGCAGTTCCTGCTGTCTGAGTGTGCCTTCCGCGCTCAGACGTTCGGAATGCGCGGGCAGGGATGCGAAGAACGTCGTCCCTGTGCCCGGTTCAGTTTCAAACCACAGACGCCCGCCATGTTTGATCATGATGTCACGCGCATTTGAAAGCCCCAGCCCATTACCGAGAATATTCCCTCTGCGAACGGACTCAGCGCGATAAAAACGGGTGAAGATCTTTTCCTGATCTGCTGGCTCAATGCCATGCCCCTGATCATGCACCGACACCAGATACGTATCGCCATCAACCCAGGCGCGCATGAAGACCTGCCCCTGAGCGCGGTTGAACTTGATGGCATTGCTGAGCAGGTTGACGAACACCTGCGTGATCCTCTGCTCATCGCAGTCAAGCGGCATGGCGGTATCCGGAAGTTCAAAATCCACCCGAATCCCGTGCGCAGAGGCTTTCTGATCAACCAGACTCAGACTGCGCTGGATCATTTCCCGCAGGTCAGCATGGCGAATGTTGAGCGGCTGATCAGCATCGATCCAGGCGACCTGGAGCAGATTGCTGACCATGTCTTCCATATACTGAATATAGATCAGCGCACGCTCCCCCAGTTCATTCTGCTTTTCGCTGAGATTGCCGAGGCTGAGAATGAAGTCGATGCTCATCTTGACGCTGGAAAGCGGCGTTTGCAGATCGTGGATCACATCCTGAATCGCAAGAGCAAAAGACTTGTCAGAGTCGGTGCGCATCGGTTGACTACTCACTCTCATTTGGCGGGCAAAGAAGATTGGGGATCTCCATCAGCGCCCTTCCCATCCGAGTCCCATGCCAGAACAACAGGGATCCATCTATCAATCTTATCTGATTGTTACGTGCAGCAGGTACATCCAGTCTGTTAAACAACTCCAGATGGGACTCATCAAAGGGGAAAGGTTCGCTGGGCAGAAGGATGACATCAGGCTGCGCAGACACAACCTCATCAAGCGTTATCCGTGGATAGCGCGTATCCCGTCCTGCAAACCGCCTTTCGCTGTCAGGCGCAGGTTCAGCCTGTCCCAGATCGACCGCCAGCGGATAGCGTCGTTCCCGCTCCGCAAACACATTATATCCGCCGCACACGCGCAGCAGATCATGCGCAAAAGTATCCGCATTGAACGTCATCAGGGGATCCAGCCAGATCGGCACAAAGACCTTGCAGGCTTCAGCGCGCGACTCGTCCAGACGTTCCAGCCAGTCTACCGTCCACTCCATGGCGCGCACCCGCTCCACCATCTCCGGGCGATCAAAAATATGCATCAGCGTCCAGAGCAGATTGAAGGCATCGCGCACCGTCCGCGGAAAAGTCACCCAGACGGTGATCCCAGCGCTGCGAAGCTGCTCGACATCTTCCGGCCGGTTCTCTTCCTGGTTGGCGATCACCAGATCCGGGTTCAGGCTGATAATGCGGGGGATATCCGGGTTTTTCGTGCCGCCGATGCGCGGCAGGCGGATCACCTGATCGGCAGGATGCACACAGTAATCTGTAACAGCGATGACGTTCTCGCCAAGATTCAGCTCAAACAGAGACTCTGTCACGCTGGGAACCAGGGAGACAACCCGGCGCGGCGGCATACTGACCGGAGAGTCGATCGTGTACCGATATTCCGCTGAGCCATCACCCTGATTCATGTCCATCAATTCGCTCTGTTCAGAAGAACACCATCTGATCGCGTTCTGGCCCGACGCTGATCGCCGAGATCGGCGTTTCGCACAGTTCGGCGGTCCGGTCGATATATGCCAGCAGTTCCTGCGGCAGATCGCGCCGATGACGCGCCGCCTCGACGCCCGCTTTCCAGCCCGGCAGCGTCTCGTATACGGGGACTGCCCGCTGCAAGTCATGCAAGGTGCTGGGCGGGAAATTCAGCCGCTCCCCATCGATCTCGTAGGCAACAGCGATCTTCAGCTCATCAAAGCCCGCCAGCACATCCAGCTTGGTCAGCACCAGCTCGGAAAAACCGCTGACACGCGCCGTATACCGCAGCATGACGGCATCCAGCCATCCACAGCGGCGCGGGCGTCCGGTCGTCGTGCCGAACTCGTCCCAGTAGTTCTCGCCCGTGCCGCGCAGCCGGGAAGCAATTTCCCCTTCCAGCTCTGTCGGCATCGGTCCCGCCCCCACCCGTGTGCTGAACGCTTTCGCCACACCGACGACGCGATCGACATGCAGAGGACCGAAGCCCAGCCCGGTAAGCGCGCCGCCAGCAGTCGGAGAGGAACTCGTCACAAACGGATAATCGCCGTGATCGATGTCGAGCAGCGTGCCCTGCGCGCCTTCACACAGCACGCGCGCCCCCGCCCGCAGGCGATCGGTGATGTAGAGCGCAGTGTCTCTCAGGTAGGGGCGCAGGCGATGCGCTGCCTCAAGCAGAGCGACAGCGCTCGCCTGTGGATCGAGCGGTTCAGCGCCCTGCGCCGTCAGCGCATGGTTGGCGCTCTCGATGTGGGCATAGAGCGCTTCGGCAAACAATTCGGGATCTGCCATCTGCCCGGCGCGCAGGCCGCGACGCCCGGTCTTGTCCATATAGGCAGGGCCGATGCCGCGCAGCGTTGTGCCGATGGCTTCCTTGCCGCGTGCCACTTCCGACGCCTTATCCAGAGCGACATGCGCAGGCGTGATGATATGCGCCCGCGTGCTGATGGCAAAGCGATCCGGCGTAATTTCCACCCCCGCTTCTGCCAGCTCATCCATTTCGCGAAGCAGATTGACCGGGTTGATCACCATGCCATTTCCGAGGACACACACTACATTTCGCCTCAGAATGCCGGAGGGAACCAGATGAAACTTGTACAGATGAGTGCCGTCATGAACGGTGTGCCCGGCATTATCGCCCCCGGCAAAGCGCGCTACCACATCCGACTGTGATGCGAGCCAGTCCGCCACACGACCTTTTCCCTCATCGCCCCATTGAGCGCCCACCAGAATTGTTGCAGGCATAAAAATCTCTGTCCTTGTTACGTCGCTGCTATCTTTCGTGAAACTGAGCCGCCAGCGCCACCGTCACATCGCGCGCGCCCCAGGTTTCGATTTCGCCATCAGGACCGAAAGCAATCGCTGAACGCGGCCCAACGGCAATCCCGATACTCTCCCGCTCCTGCATGAAGATCTCGCGCGCCTGTTCCGCAACACCGGAAGCATCTGTCAGGACAACGCTGTTGGTCAGCCAGTCAAATCCCTGCCCCACAGTGCCATCGCCCCTGAAAATCCATGTCCCAAAGGCAGAAGCTGCCGCACCCTCGACCAGCACGATCGCCCCGTTTGAGAAGGCAGCTTCCATCCCTTCCACTGCTGCGCCGGTCAGGGTCGAGCGCACGCCTTCAGCAGAGAAGTCGGTTGCGATGATGATGACGCCTGCTTCGCCCAGGCGATCGCGCAGGGTCGGATCATCCTCGCTGAAAACATCGACAATATAGCCTGAAGGCGCGCCCAGGTCCTCCACATCATCAAGAAGACGATCGGCAGCGGCGGGATTACGGGACAGCGCAACACACGCAACCGCGCCGTCTGCTGCCGCGCGTCCCAGCGCCAGACCACGCACTTCGCTGTCCGGCTGTGCCTCGCTGGAAAACACCAGCCAGCCCCGTCCATCACGCCAGCGAAAGATATTCTGAGCCGGCATTACCCCTCCGGCAGCACGTAATGCGCCACTGCTGAAGCCAGCAGCGCAACCCCAAGCGGCAGGGACTCCTCGTCAATTGAAAAGCGCGGATGATGGTGTGGATAGTAGGCATCCTGGGTGTTATCGCGCGCGCCGACAAAGAAATACATACCGGGGACATCAGTCATGAAATAGCCCATGTCCTCCGCACCCATCGTTCTGACCGTGGTATCGAGGTGATTCACACCGGGGATCTGTGTAAAGCGTTCACGGAGCAGCGCGGCAATCTCCGGGTGGTTGGCGACCGGCAGCGTGGAATGATCGAACCTCATTTCACCTGAGCAGTTCATCGCTGCACACACGCCATCCAGCACTTCATGCATCCGATGAACGATCATATCCCGAACCTCGGTGCGGAAGAAGCGAACTGTCCCCTTGAGGGATGCCGTCTGCGGGATGACATTGTGGGTATCGCCAGCGACGATCCTGCCAACCGTGATCACCGCGCCATCGAACGGATCCACATTTCGGCTGACGATCGTCTGGAATGCTGTGATGAGATGCGCCGCGCAAACGACAGGGTCGATCGCCATATGAGGCGACGCTGCATGACCACCGCGCCCCGTCAGTGTAATTTCAAATGTGGACGCGCCAGCCATGACCGGCCCCTCTGCCATGCCGATCGTGCCGACGGGCAGATTGTTCCAGAGATGCAGGCCCAGAGAAACAACCGGGCGCGGATTTTCCAGCGCGCCATCCGTGATCATCGCCACCGCCCCTTTGGCGATCTCCTCCGCTGGCTGAAACACGAACTTGACTCTGCCCCTCATCTGGTCGCGCTGCGCCGAGAGGATTTTCGCCACTGCAAGCGCAATGGCGGTATGCCCGTCATGTCCACAGGCATGCATCTTGCCCGCAGTCCGCGACGCAAACGGAAGCTGATTTTCCTCATGGATGGGCAGCGCGTCCATATCCGCGCGCACCAGCACCGTCGGCCCATCGTGAGCGCCCTCAAGAATGCCGATCACTCCCGTTTTGCCTACGCCGGTCTGAACCTCCATGCCGAGGCTGCTGAGTTCGGCCGCGACGATGCCAGCCGTGCGCACCTCCTCAAAGCCCAGCTCAGGATGCTCGTGAAAATCGCGCCGGCGAGCGATCACTTCATCTCGAAGCGCATTTGCCTGAGCGACTGCATCAAACGATGACCCCATCGTTCCTTACTCCTACGTGAATGTAATGACCCGAAAACTCTCGATCAGCCGCGGCGCATCACCTGGCGCTGTGGGATCCAGCCGCGTGCGCATTCGCTCTGCCATAGCTTCCATATCGGCAATCTGACTTCTGTGATGCCGCAGCGAAGCAATTTTCGTCTCGACAAAATCCGTAATGTCGATATGGACATTCGGGGATGCCGTACCCGCGATATATAACTGCGAAACCTTGTGCGGCTGCAAGCCTTCATCACGCTCAAGCTCAATGAAATTGAGCCGATCACGGGCGGCCGGATACACTGCATCCAGCACAGCTTCGCCGATCGCGCGGTGATCGGGATGGTTGACCCCGCGCCCCTCATACCAGAAAACGCTCGGATCGGTGGTGACGACGATCTCCGGCTGCTTCAGGCGGATCAGGCGAGTCACATCCCGGCGAAGGCGCAGATCCGGCTGAAGTTCGCCATCGCGATAGCGCAGAAAGATCACCTCGGTAACACCGAGTGCCTGCGCAGCAGCCCGTTCCTCAGCCTCACGAATTTCCACCAGCCGCTCGCTGGTCATCTCAGGGTCAGCGCTGCCTTTGTCGCCGCTGGTTGCCAGCACCAGCGTGATGTGTGCGCCGCCCGCCGCCCAGCGGGCAAACGTGCCGCCAGCAAAAAATTCAGGATCGTCCGGGTGGGCAAACACCCCCATAATTCGCCGCTGCTGCGATGGAACAGTCTCCTCGCCCGTCATTCCTCTGCGCCGCCTTCGGTGTCCTCATCATCGCCGGCCGCGGCAGCGCTGTCTGATGCCTCTGCCGATTTTCCTGGTTTCGCCCCACATTCACACGGGCCGTCTCCGTGTTTCGTGCAGGGTTCCTTGGCTTTCCTGGCGAGGGCTTCCAGCTCTTCCAGCGGCGTCAGTTCATCCCGGCGCACTGTATGGAAAGTATCATCCACTACCACAAGGACAGCGTCCTGAAGCGGAAGCACATCGATGACCTTGCCCTCGCCATACGGCGTGCCGACACGTTTGTTTCGCTTGGGAAGCTGGGCTCGCGCCGCCACATACTGTTCGTACTCATACACGAGACAGCAGCGCAGGCGGCCGCACATGCCCGTGATCTCACTCGGATTCAGGGAAATTCCCTGCGCCTTTGCCATCTTGATCGAAATCGGGCTGAAATCGGTGAGGAACGTGCTGCAACAGCGCAGTTCTCCACACGCGCCAAAGCCACCCAGAAGCTTTGCCACATCACGAGGGCCGATCTGGCGAATTTCGATCTGGGCGGAGAAATGCTTGTTCATCTCCGACCACAGGCGCGACATGTTGACCTTTTCCTCAGATGTGTACAGTACCGTGAGGGTGCTGCCGTCGTAGTTATAGATACATGCCACGAACTTGACATCGCGCATCCCGCCGACTTCAGAAGCCTTCTGGCGGCAGATTGCCAGCGCTTCTTCCTGCTGCATTTCCCAGTACTGACGAAGCACCAGATCGCGCGGTGTTGCCATGCGCAGGATGGGCTTGTATTCTCGCCCCGCCTCTGCCTCGGCAAAACCGAGCACCTCACCCATCTGACGACCGCGCGTCGTCTCGACGATCACAAAATCCCTGACCTGCAAGTCGGGGAATGCGCTGTGATCAAAATGATACAGCTTGCCTACCTTGTGGAAACGAACACCAGCAACTGTTGTCTGCTGTTCTGCGATTGCCTGAGTCATGAAAATACCTGCAAAAACCCGAAATTGGCTGTTTGTCTTCCTCTATCAAATATAGTCTGTTCGAAGGCTATCGCAAAGTATTGACATTTTCTCTCAGCAGTGTTACGTTGCCGTACATTATGAGCACCCTGATTATGAAATTTGGTGGCACAGCGGTAGGCATGACTACCGGGCTGACCCAGGTTCTGAGCATCGTCATGAACGAGCAGGAACGCTGGGATCAGCTTGTGCTGGTCGTGTCTGCGCTGGAAGGCGTCACAGATGCCTTGTTTGAGGCTGCGCACCTCGCAGAACTTGACCGGGGCCGCGCCTACCGTCGTATCGTCGCTACACTGCGCACCCGCCATCTCGCCCTGATCGAGCATCTCCCGCTCGGAGCCAACGAGCGCAGCGCGCTTCAGGCAGATATTGACCGGCTGCTGTTCGATATGCTCGATATCTGCCAGAGCCTGGCTGATCAGTCCATCCCGGAAGCAAACCGCCCTGAAGCCGTGGATGCGATCATCGGTGTCGGTGAGCGGTTATCGGCGCGTATCGTCGCTGCCCTGCTCCGCCAGAACGGGCTGCGCGGCGTCGCCCTCGACGCGACCGACCTGATCATCACGGATAATGTTTACGGCAATGCCACGCCAAATATGGCGCAGACGCGGGAACGCATCAGCCGCGTGCTTGCTCCCATGCTGGAACGCCGCATTATTCCCGTGGTCACCGGCTTCATCGGCTCAACTGATGCGGGCAAGCCTACCACCCTGGGACGCGGCGGCAGCGACTATACCGCCTCTATCCTCGGTGCATGCATGGATGCTGATGAAGTCTGGATCTGGACCGATGTGGACGGCATGATGACCACCGATCCCCGTGATGTGAGCGATGCGCAGGTCATCCCATCGCTGACGTACAGCGAAGCCGCCGAGCTGGCGTATTTCGGCGCAAGGGTGCTGCATTCGCGCATGATCGGCCCACTGCGCGATTCGAATATCCCGCTGCGCGTCCGCAACGTGTTCAAGCCGCTCGGCAGCGGAACGCTCATCTCACGGACGCCGGGCGGAAAGTCGCCCTCGATTCTGGCAGTGACCACCATTTCTGGCGTGCGCTGTGTTTCACGTCACAGCGGTCCACTGGCAAAGCTGGCGGGAATGGTCGATGCAGTGCTGTACGATCTTTCCGGCAGCCACGTAGAAGTCATGATCTCAGCGCAGTCTTCGTCACACAGCTTCGTCGGCTTCGTGATCCCCACCAATGCAGGCCCGGATGCGCATCACGCAGTGCAGGCAGCCCTTGCCGAGGCATTCCGCGAAGATTCGGGAAACGAATGGAGTGTCCTCCCACTGACATTCATCACTGCCGTGGGAAGCCAGATCGGGCACGCGCGCACCAGTTCATCGATTCTGGCGGCGCTGGATGGCATCCCCGTTCTGGGTTTGGCACAAGGGCCGTCAGGCTGCCACTTCACGGTAGCCGTTGACCCGCGTGACGCCGAGGCTGCCTTGCAACGGCTGCATCAGCTTGTCATCGCCCGGCTCAGCGAAGCCGATCAGTAGCGGAACAGGTAGCGTTCCACTTCCCACGGCGTGACCTGGGCGTTGTAGTCATCCAGTTCCTGGCGCTTCGCCGCCAGATAGCGATCGCTCACATAAGGGCCCAACGCGGCCAGGATGACATCGTCCTGGCTGAGCGCATCGATCGCTTCCTCAAGCGAAGTCGGCAGTGTTTCCACCTGACGCAGCCGCGAACGATCACGCCGCAGCAGTGTCTCTTCATGAGGTTCTGGCAGCGTCATACGCTGGCGGATACCGTCCAGACCGGCGGCGAGCATAACGGCGCTGGCAAGATAAGGGTTGGCGCTGGGGTCGGGGCAGCGCAGTTCCAGCCGCGTATGCGACTCCTTGCCCGGCGAGATATGCGGGATACGCAGCAGCGCCGCGCCTGCCCGATTGACATGCGCCCACGTGATATACTTCGGCGCTTCAAAGCTGACGGCAAGCCGCTTGTATGAGTTCACCAGGGGCGCGAGTACGGCGCACATCGCCCGTGCATGGGCAAGCTGCCCGGCAAGGAAATAGCGCGCAACCTCAGAAAGCCCGTATTCGTGATCGGCGTCCCAGAAGACATTTTCATCACTGGCAGCATCATGCAGGCTCTGGTGCGTATGCATGCCCGAACCGGGCAGCGACCTGCTTGGGCGCGGCATAAAGGTGCAGTGAAGCTGATGCTGGCTGGCCACCGTCCTCAACGCAACGCGCGCTGTCAGAATCTGATCAGCAGAGACCATCGCCGCGTTGTAATCAAAGTCGATTTCGTACTGCCCAGCGCCAATTTCATGGTGCGCCGAATCCACTCGAATACCGAGATTGATCAGCGTCGATATCAGCCGTCGGCGCACACCCTGCGCCAGATCGGACGAGATGTCAAAGTAGCTGGCCTCATCGTATGGAATGAGCGGCGTGACCCCTGACTCAGGGTGGCGAAACAGGAAGAACTCCAGTTCCATCCCCGTCTTGAAGGTATATCCCATGTCGGCGGCTTCGCGCAGGACGCGCGCCAGCACATTTCTGGGGTCTCCGATGAACGGCTCACCTTCCTGGGTATGAACGGAGCAGATCAGGCGGGCGGTTTTTTCTTCCGGGGCTTCCCACGGGAAAATGACAAACGTATCGAGATCGGGCTTGAGCAGCATGTCACTCTCAGCAACCCGCGCAAACCCTTCGATCGACGACCCGTCGAAGTGAATACCATCCTCGATCACGTTCGCAGCGCGGCTGGAAGGAATCGTGATGCTTTTGACGATTCCGGTGATATCCGTAAACCAGAGCGCCACAAAACGGATCTGGTGTTCCTCGATAGCTGCCAGTACCTGGTCTTTTGTCATCCTGAAACCTGCTTCTCGCCCACTGGCTGATCACACGACTAGCGTACCGATTCTGGCAGCAAAATGCACATAAAGCGCGGGTGATTGTTCACAAACCGGGCAGGAAGCAGGTTTAGCTATCCTTGCCAATTTCCGGCGAGGACATCAGACTGAGATGCCCCAACAGTGCATCGATCCCCAGAAGATAGCTGCGCCACCCGAAGCCTGAAATCTGCCCGATACAGACGGGAGCCAGCAGGCTGCGATGACGGAATTCCTCGCGGGCGTGAATATTGGACAAATGAACCTCCACAACCGGCAGGTCCACCGCGCTGACGGCATCCCGAAGCGCAACCGATGTATGCGTATAAGCGCCGGGATTGATCACGATTCCGGAAGCATACGTCCGGGCGTCGTGAATCCAGTCGATCAGCGCGCCCTCGTGATTGGATTGTTCTGTCCGCAGGGCCACGCCGCGCGCGGCAGCATGAGCAGACGCCGCAGCATTGATCTGCGCCAGCGTCACAGCGCCATAGACTCCCGG
>SZPD01000090.1 GCA_030263515.1 Anaerolineae bacterium CFX9
ACTTCACCGCGCCTGAGCGTAATATCCGGGGCGTCGAACAGGGGCGCGTCGCCTTCATAGCCGACACGCACCGAGCGCGTCCGCAGCACCAGATCGCCGCTGCGGGCGATATCCGCCATCTTGAGGTGCATCGCTTCGCGTGTGCGTGGTTTGAAGATCAGCTCGTCGCGCCGCAGGCGTTCCAGCCGCTTCAGCCGGCCCTTCGCCTGGCGCGTGTTCTGCCCGGCGATATTGCGGCGGATGTAATCGACCTCTTTGGCGATGAATTCCTGCTGCGCTTCGTATTCCCTGAGCAGCCGTTCGTGGCGTTCCTGCCGCTGCTGCACATAGTGGCTGTAGCTGCCGCGATAAACTTCCAGCGTGCCGAAATCGAGTTCCCAGACCGTCTTTGCGACGGCATCCATGAAGTAGCGGTCGTGGCTGACCAGCAGCACCGCGCCGGGAAAATCCTTGAGAAAGCCTTCCAGCCACTCTACCGCAGTGATATCGAGATGATTGGTCGGCTCATCGAGCGCCAGCAGATCCGGCGCTTCCAGCAGCAGCCTGCCCAGCAGGGCGCGCGTTTTCTGCCCGCCGGAAAGCTGTGTGATCGGGCGGTCATAATCATCCGGCGTGAAGCCCAGCCCCTGCAGCACCATGCGGATGCGGTTTTCGTAGCTGTAGCCACCGTCACGCTCGAAGTTTTCCAGCAGTTCGCCGTAGCGGGCGATCAGCGCGTCGTGTTCTGCCCCGCTCGTCCCGGCGATCGCGTGTTCGACGGCGCGCAGTTCGGCTTCCCGTGCCCGCAGGCTGTCAAACGCGCCGAGCAGCTCATCATACAGGCTGTGCCCGGCGTCAAGTTCGGGACGCTGGGGCAGAAAGCCGATCCTCAGCCCGCGCATCCGCGTCACAGTGCCCTCGGCGGGAATGTCCAGCCCGATCAGCAGGCGCAGCAGCGTCGTCTTGCCCGCGCCGTTGGGACCCACCAGCGCAATCCGCGCCCGATGCGGTACATCAACGCTGACGCCGTCGAAGATATCGTCGGGTCCGTAGGATTGAGCCAGGTTGTGCGCGGTGAGAATCGACACATGCCCTCAGAAGGATGGTCTCAGGTTGTCAGATCCCAGGCGGCGAGATCGGCAACAAAACGATGGGCGGTCAGGTCAAGGTGGATGGGCGTCAGGCTGGCATAGCCCTGCGCCACAGCCCAGACATCCGTTCCCTGTTCATCGGTCACGCCGTCCGGTTCCGGTCCTACGATGCGGCAGATATCGCCGTTTCGTTCGATCGCATCACGGTAGATGCGGATCCCCTGCCGCGTCAGCCGCATGCCCTTCACAGAATCGACAGCAGGCACATTCAGATTCAGCACGGTGTAGGGCGGGATCGTCTCCTGAAGCGCCTTGCGCACCACCCTGACTGCGACGCGCGCCGCCTCCAGATAATCGCGGGGATCATCCGCGTCCCGCTTGTTGAGCGAGACAGCCACGGCTGGTACATTCTGAATCGTCGCTTCCAGCGCTGCGGTCACCGTGCCGCTGTAGGTGATGTCGTGCCCCATGTTAGCGCCTCGGTTGATGCCGCTGACCACGATATCAGGAGACCAGTCCACCACGCCCAGCGCTGCCAGCGCGATACAGTCGGCAGGCGAGCCGTGAACGGAAACCGCCGGCGTGCCATCTGCCAGCTTCACCTGTTCGATACGAATGTCCTGATGCAGGGTCTTTTTGTGCCCTGTCGAACTCTGGTTGGTGGCGGGGGCGATCACCTGGACGCTGCCCACTTCCCTGAGCGCATTCGCAAGGGCAAGGATGCCGGGAGCGAACACGCCATCATCGTTGGTTACTACGATGTACGTCACAGCTTTATCCAATCCATGAGGTACAATGATTGTACGGACTGTCGATTGTACTGTTCATACCCGTCCATGTACAGTGGGCAGACGTGAGGAGGGAGCCTATGCCGGACGGTGGTCAGTACGGCGATATGAACTATATGGAAGGGCTGAACGCCTTCCAGAAAGCACGGTTCAGGGCATTTTTTGACGAACTGTTCAGTTTGGTGCGCGGCAAGCCCGCCGAACTGTTGAGCTTTGAGGATGTGCGCACCCGGCTGCGCCTGCGTGAGGAAGACTACAAAGGGCTTCAGGAAGTTCCGCTCGATCAGATCGTGGGCAGCGTCGGGCGATATCGGGAGTTCACGGCGCGCTTTCTGCCCAAGCGAAATAACACTGCCGAGCGCTGGAGCCGCGTCTATGCAGTGACGACCGGGCTGACCGGGCTGCCGCCGATCGAGCTTTACAAGATCGGCGATGTGTATTTTGTGCGCGATGGCAATCACCGCGTCTCGGTGGCGCGGCAGCTCGGCGCGAAGACGATCCAGGCGCACGTGACAGAACTGCCCACGTCGATCTGCATCGAGCCGGGAATGACCGAGGAAGAATGGGACGCGGCCGCCGCCTATGCCGCCTTTCTGGAGACGACGCGGCTGCCGTTCACCCGCCCGCATCATCAGTCCATCATGCTGACGGAGCCGTCCCGCTATGATGACCTGATGGGACACATTCACCTGCAGCGCGCGGTGATGAGCCAGGCTTCTGGCACAGAGGTCTCTATCGAGGAAGCCGCCGCCCACTGGTACGATAATATTTATCGTCCGGCGGTCACGCTGATTCGCAAGTACAATGTGATGGAGCGACTCCCGAAGTATACGGAAGCCGACCTGTATCTGTGGATGATTGAACATCTCCGCGAGGCGCGCGAGGAGTATGGCGAGGACACCCGTACCCGCAGCTTCAGTGACGCTCTGGTCGATTATCTGACGGAAAAGCGGATTCCCGTGCCGAAGGAACTGCTCATCGAAAAGGACGACACCGTCGAACTTGCGAAGATGGATATAGATGCTGCGCTTGAGGCGTACCGCGCCGAACTTGAGCAACGACCTGAAGATACGACTTCTGCCGCGCAGCGCAATAACGGGGTGAGGGGTGCGGATGCCATCCCTCCGGAAGTCGCAGATCAGGTGAATGATGAAACGTGAGACACGTCTTCAGCCCATCGCCAAAACCAAAGCGCTGGTGATGGTCAATCTCAAAGTCGTGGTGCTCGATACCGACTTTTATTCGCTCCAATCGATCAACAGCTATCTGGCATGGGACCGGCGCACGCGGGTGACCTATCTGGCGACGACGCCGGAAGATGTCATCCGCTATGTCTCTCGTGCGCCGGAAGCCGAACTGCCCGATGTGATCGTGATCGATGCCGATCATCTGGGCGGCCCTGAAACGCTGGTGCGCTATATCGAACGGCTGCGCACCCATGCGCCGCGCGCCTGGTTCATGTGCCTGGCGCAGACGGTTGACCCGGCGCTGATCGATGCGGCGCTGCGGGCGCGCGCGCGCGGTTTTCTGCTCAAGGGCGAGGTGCGGATGCAGATCGCCTGGGCGATCGTCTTTTCGCTCGACAAGGATTTCGTCGTCACGCAGAGTGTGCTGCGTGGGGGGGAACGCATCTTCAATGCGCACTTCATACGCCCGACGCTGCTGCCCGGTCAGCGCGAGTATCCTGAACTCACCGATCGCGTTCGGCAGGCGATGGAGCTGTGTGTCATCAAGGGTATGCCCGCGCAGTTGGCAGCCGACGAGATGGGGATCAGCCTGCACACAGTGCGTTCGTATATCAAGGACGGTTACCGCATCCTGGAAGCCTACGACGAGACCGATTACCCGGTCGATATGTCACCACAGGAACGGGCGTTTATGCGCCTGACCAGTTTTCGCGAGGAAACCTAGCGCTTTTCAGCGGTCGTTTTCTGCCAGATATTCCCGCTGCCAGCGCGGATCCTTCGGGTTGGGATACCCGTGCTTTTCGACCAGATCCGCCAGCGTGACTTCCGCCGTCGCCTCGATGCCCAGCAGCAGTTCCGCCAGCACGATATCCACCACCAGCAGCAAACGGGCGAAATTCCCGAACTGACCCTGAAGCGCGGTGAAAAGCACGGCGAAGACGCGCTCTCGCACCTCAACATCCTGAATGCCGCTGCCAGGCCAGCTCGTAACCCAGTTTTCCTGATAAGTTCCCATCCGCAGCATGTCGTGCCGGATCGCCACCAACTGCGAGATTGCCGCCTTGCGATCCTGCGCATCGACCAGGCGAGAACCGGATCGATAGGGGATGTTGGAAAGCTGTGTGTAGATCGCGCCGGGTTCCGCCAGTTCGACCAGCCGGTACAGAGGATGACTGCCGAAGCCGAGCGCCTGCGCCAGGCTCTGGGCACAGGTGCGGTAATAACGGGCGCGGGTGGGCAGGGCGGCTGCCTGATCCATCCGCCACAGGATCGACAGATAATCACCAAAATCCAGCGGCGCTCTGGGGGCGTCTGCCGGGCTGTAAAGGCTGAGAAGCTGGTGAATGCGCGCCTGCTCGAAGCGAGTGTGCATAAAAATTAATCCGTCATATAGGCTTTGGTGCGCCGCATGCCCGGCGTCAGGGCGCGATGCCGCAGCATCACCTGCCAGACGCGCAGCGCCGCTTCAATCTGGATACGAAAATCCATCTTTGACTGCCCGCGCTTGCGATCCGGGAAGTAGATCGGCAGTTCCCCGATGCGGTAGCCGAGACGATGAGTCACATATGCCATCTCGACCTGAAAGACGTAGCCGTTGCTGCGGATACGATCCAGATCAAGCCCGATCAGCGTGGCGCGCCGCCAGATGCGGAAACCGCCCGTGGCGTCGCTGACCGGTATATTCAAGATTACCCGAACGTAAATGCTGTTGGCAAACCAGCTCAGCAGTTTGCGGTAAAAGCCCCAGTTCTCATCGACGCCGCCGCCCTTCATGAAGCGTGAGGCGATCACCAGATCGACGCCGCTGTCTAGCTGGGCGATCAGCTCTGGCAGATATTTCGGCTGGTGGCTGAAATCGGCATCCATCTGGATGATCTGGTCTGCGCCGAGTTCCAGCGCGCGCTTGAAGCCGGCAATATACGCCGGACCCAGACCGTTTTTTTCCGTCCGGTGCAGCACATCGATCCTGCCCGGATGCTGCGCGGCAAGCTCATCGGCGAGCTGCCCCGTGCCATCGGGCGAGTTGTCATCTACCACCAGCAGGCGCAAACCGTCGATTTCCAGCGCAAACAGCGCCTCCACCATCAGCGGCAGATTCTCACGTTCATTATAGGTGGGAAGCACCACCATGGTGGTTGGGGCAGTCATCGTTTTGGCGTTGGATGGCTTTCCGAAAGCAGGCGCTTTTGCTGAGTCTAAAGTACATCCGAAGGTGCTTCAAGTGCAAAAAGAGCTTATGCAGCGGATCGGCGCTGGCAGAATTGGTCATATTTGGTCTGCCTGCGCTCCAGAACGGAATCAGCCGAAAGGTTTAGAATGGATTCTGTTGCGTATATCCATGTTGTCTGTCACAGGCTGCTCCCTTGAACCGCCGCTATCTGCTCCTCTTTCTGATCGTGTTTGCCAATTTTCTGGGCGGGACGATCGTCCTGCCGACGCTGCCGCTGTACACACAGCACCACTTCGATGCACGCCCGGAAACCATTTCGATGCTGCTGGCGTCCTACTTCATCGCCCAGTTCTTCGCAGCCCCTGTGCTTGGCCGCCTCTCGGATCGCGTCGGGCGGCTGCCAGTGCTGCTGATCAGCCAGATCGGGACATTCTTCAGCTTTCTGATGATGGGCAGCGCGCAGAGCCTGTGGGTGCTGTTCATCGCCCGCGTGATCGATGGTGTCACCGGCGGCAATGTGATCGTTGCGCAGGCATACGTGACCGATATCACCACACCAAAAAACCGGACGCGCGGGCTGGGCATCATCTTCGCCGCGTTCGGGCTGGGCTACACCATCGGGCCTGCGGTGGGTGGTCTGGTGGCGGGTCTTTTTGATGATCGTATGCCGTTCTGGATCGGCGCGGGCATTTCTTTGCTGACGGTGCTGCTCACATGGTTTTTCCTGGACGAGTCGCTCACGCCGGAGCGCCGCGCGCAGCGCCGCCAGCCGGAATACCGGATGCACCTGCGCGAGATCACCGGCAATGTGCCGCTGCTGCTGATCCTGGTGACCGGGTTCGGCGCGCAGTTCAGCATCGCTATCATGCAGGCGACGCTCGCCCTCTATGGCGACGCGGTCTTGTTTGCCGGTCAGTCCGACTCGCAGGTCAATATCGGCGTCGGACTAATGCTGACGGGTATCGGCGTGGGGCAGTTCTTCACACAGCTTGTGCTTGTCAAGCCGATCGTGGGCTATCTCGGCGAGCGGCGCGCAGTATTTTTTGGCGCTTTCTCGCGGGCGATGGCGATGACCTCGATCGCGCTGTTCACCTCGCCGTTTCTGGTCGGCGGCGTTTCGCTCATCATGATCGCGATCTCGTCCGGCATCATGATGCCCTCGCTGCAATCGCTGGCAACCCAGTCCGTGCGCGAGACGATCAGCGGCGGTGTCCTCGGTTTGTACAACGCAGCGACCAGCCTGGGGATCATCTTCGGCACGGCGCTCGGCGGGCATCTGTTCGCCATCACGCCGCAGACACCGTATCTCGTCAGCGGCGCTGTCCTGTTCCTGACGATGCTTCCAGCGCTCGGAATCTGGCGCACCATGACGCTGACGAGCCGCGAATCTCCGGCGGTTGCCTGATCTGCGATCAGCGCGCCGGGCGGCGCAGCAGCCGGAGCATCCGACCTCCCATCGGCATCGCCTCGATCAGCCGGTAGAGCAGGTCTCGATCGTCCTGTGCCAGCGCGCGTGCCGCCATGATCAGCAGCGGATAGGCGAGCAGCCCGGCGACAATGCCCAGATAAGGCAGAAGCGAGCCGAACGCGAACATGATCAGCGCGCAGCCGGCCCCCGCCGCGCCAACCCGCAGGACACCCCGCCCGATCCGCCGCCACTGGAGCGGATAATCCCGCGCCGCCAGCGCCAGTACCAGCGACTCCGCCAGCAGCGATGCCAGCGCCGCGCCGATCACGCCGACGACAGGCAGCAGGATCAGGTTCAGCAGCAGCTTGAAGCCCAGCCCGGCAGCGCGAATCGTCACAAAGTGCCGCTGTCGGTTGCGGGCATACATCCCCTGCGCGAACACGTTGACGATCATCGTGATGCTGGCATAGATCATCAGCGCGCGCAGCAGATCCGCCGCCGGTGCGAAATCGACGCCGAACAGCGGGATGGTGATGGCGTCGGCAAACAGCGCGAATGCCAGCGCCAGCGGAACACTGATGATCAGCGTGAAATAGGCGAGCTTTTCCATCAGCAGATAGAAAAGGGCATTGTCCCCGTCTGCGGAATAGGCGCGCGACATGATCGGAAAGACGGCGATCAGGATGGTCGTGCTCAGAATTTCGATCACGCCGATCACGATCACAAAGGCAGCATTCAGATGACCGGTATCCGTGGTCGTCAGCAGGCTGGTAGACATCAGCTTGTCGATCTGCACATACGCCAGGTTGATCGCCGCCGAGAGCGCCAGCGGGGCGCTGTTGATGAACAGACTTCTGGCCAGCGCGCGATCGATCGGGAATTGCGGACGAACGCCCATTCGGTTGACCAGCACCCAGAATGCGCCTGCCCGCGCCAGGCTCATCCCAATCGTGACGACATATACGCCGATCAATCCCCAGCCCAGGCTGAGCGCGAGACCTGCCACGGCAATGCGCAGCAGGATATGTGCCACCTCGACGGCGGAGGCAGAGGTCATGCGTTCCGCGGCGAGAAGCTGATCGTATGCCATATTGCCGAGCGTATCGACGAACAGGCTGAGCGCAGCGATTGCCAGCAGCCCTCGGATCTGCGCGTCGTAACCGAGCGCCAGCGCCGCCACCGTCACGCCGATGAATGCCAGCAGCGCCAGCAGCGTCTGGTAGAACAGGGTTGCGCCGAGATATTCGCCTGCGCGTGCGCGCTGCCGCGCCACCTCGCGGATGACGATCACGCTCATGCCGAAACCCGCCAGCGAGGCCCCCACGCCGAACAGCGCGCCGACCGTGCCATACACGCCGAATTCCGCAGCGCCCAGCCAGCGCCCCAGGATCAACTGCCAGATGAACAGCGCGGCGCTGCTGAGGATGCGCGCCGCCGCGAGTGCGCCTGCGTTGCGGGCTGCCCTGCGGGCTTCGTCGCCAGTGAGCGGAGGTGATGAAGAGGTGACCATGCGGTGTATTCTAGCATGTGCGCCTGCCGGCAGGATACGGGCAAGCAGCGGGGCTGGCGTGGCGCTGGCGTCAGGTTCACGGCAGGGATACGCCGTTCACGACGGGGTTAACTCTGCTAGAATGAACACAGAAGATGGTTGAACGGAGCACAGGATGCCCGACTCGAAACATCCTGCGGACGAAACGGGTCCGCTCTTTCTTCCGGACGACGATGCGGGTGAGGTAGACCCGCGCGATCTGCCGACGATCCCGATCGCGGATACATCCGCCGATGAAGTCAGCGATCCCAAACGGACGCTGGTGGGCAGCGGCGGCCTGGATCCCAATCCTGACTTTACGCCGCGCCCGGATGATACGCCGTCGAAAGGGATGCATCCCGCAGACCTGCCGCCTGATCCGGCTGGCGGGCAGACGATCCCGCATATCGTCCGCTTCCAGCACACGATGGTGCACGTCCCCGGCGAACGTCCCCAGTATCCGCCCGCTCAGCAGTACCCGCCGCCCCCCGGCGCGACCATGCCGAATCCGCAGGGGCAGCCGCGTCATAATCTGCCGCCGCAGCAGCAGGGCACACAGCCCTATGCGCCGTATGGGTCGCCGAATTACGCGCCTCAGCCGCCCGCCCCGCGCGCTTCCCAACCGAGTACGCCTAACCTGCCGCCGCGCCGCAAGAAAGTTCGCCGCGGCTGTCTGGGATGTTCGCCGGGCTGCCTGATCGCGCTTGCCGGGCTGGTAGTGACGTTCTGCGGCGGTCTCACGCTGATCGGCATTATCCTGACTACCACGCTGGGCGCGCAGCTTGAGCAGCGCTTGCAGCAGCAGATCGCCCAGTTTGATACCTACAACAACTTTGAGAGTACCTTCTTCTACGATCGCAACGGCACGCTGCTCTATGAGGCGATCAACGAAGGACGACGTGTGAATGTCAGCTACAGCGACTTTCCACAGGATCTGATCAACGCGACGATCGCCACCGAAGATGACTCGTTCTGGACGAATCCCGGCTTTGAGGTCGAGGCGACGACGCGCGCCTTTCTCCAGTACATCGGCATTGGCGGGCAGAGCACCGGCGGCAGCACGATCACGCAGCAGTTGGTGCGCAATGTTCTGTTCAGCCCGGAATACCGCGCCGAACGCAGCGTTCAGCGCAAGATCGAGGAGATCATCCTGGCATTTCTGCTGACACAGCAGCAGACCAAGGAACAGATCCTGACGCTCTACCTGAATGAGATCTATTACGGCAATCTTGCCTACGGGGCGGAAGCCGCCGCGCGCACCTTCTTCAACAAGTCGGTGGGCGAGCTGACGCTGGGCGAAGCGGCGCTGCTGGCCGGGCTGCCCCAGGCCCCCGCCAATCTGGATCCGTTCAGCTCTGATCCTGATATTCAGGCGCAGGTGGATGCGCGCTGGCGGCTGGTGCTCAACCGCATGGTGGCGGTCGGCTATATCACCGAGGAGCAGCGCAATCAGGCGCTGCGCGAGGGATACAGCATCGTCCAGCCAGAAGCCCCGCTGCGCGCGCCGCATTTCGTGGTCTATGCACGTGGGGAACTTGAGCGGCTGATGACCGATCTCGGCTACACGCCGGAAGCGATCGCGTCGGGCGGGCTGCTCGTCTATACCACGCTCGATGTGCGCGTCAATGAACTGGCGCAGCAGATCGCCGCCAGCCAGATCGCCGGGCTGGCGGCCAACAACGTGAGTAACGCCGCCGTGCTGGCCATTCAGCCGATCACAGGTGAAATTGTCGCCATGGTCGGCAGTGTGGACTATAACAACGATGCCATCGATGGGCGCGTGAATGTGGCAATCTCGCGCCGGCAGCCGGGCAGCACGGTCAAGGCATTCACCTATGCCCTGGCGCTGGAGATGGGCATGACGCCGGGCAACGTGATCTGGGATACCGAGATCCAGATCGGCGACTATCGCCCTGTCAATTATGATCGCACCTTCCATGGCCCGGTGCGGCTGCGTTCTGCCCTGGCGAACAGCTATAACATCCCGGCGGTGCAGACCCTGCGCCGCGTCGGCGTGGATAACCTGCTCTATTTCCTGGAACGTTTTGGCGTGCGCACGCTCGGCACGGACGCCAGCCAGTATGGCGTCTCGCTGACGCTGGGCGGCGGCGATATCACGCTGCTCGAACTGACGCGCGGGTACGGCGTTTTTGCTACCGGCGGCTCGCTCGTCCCAACGGCGTCCATCCGCTGCATCATGAATACCAGCAACGTCATCCTGTATCAGTATGAAGGCGGCTGCCCGCGCGGCACGCAGAACGAGAACACCGTCAACGTCGAAGGGTACGGCTCGCAGGTGCTGGACTCGCGCATTGCCTACATCATCAGCGATGTGCTGGGCGATAACGCGGCGCGCACGCCCGCCATGGGCAGCAACAGCCCGCTCAATACCGGGGCGCTGCAAACGTCCGTCAAAACGGGCACGACGGATAATTTCCGTGATAACTGGACGGTCGGCTATACCCAGAACGTGGTTGTCGGCGTGTGGGTCGGCAACAGCAGCGGCGCGCCGATGGCGGCGAATACCTCTGGGCTGACGGGCGCTGCGCCGATCTGGAACGCCGTCATCCGCGGCATCTACGACAACCAGTCGATGCTTGCTTCGTTTGCGGTGGATGGCGTGCTTCAGCCGGATCGGATCAATACGCCGGGCGGCATGTCGCTGCGGCAGATCTGCGATCTCAACAGCCTGCGCGATCCGGTGACGGACTGCCCGGCGCGAGTCAATGAATGGTTCCTGGACGGTCCCGCCGGTTTGCCGGATGGGCAGGGCGGACTGGTGTACGTCAACCCGCCCGTGCCGACGCCGTTCCAGGTTCCTGCTTCCGGTCCGTATGTCTACGAAATCGAGCCGGATATCTATCGCGCGCTGGTGCATCCAATTCCGCCGGAAGTTGCCAACGGCATCGTTTTCGCTGTCGAGCCGGGGCAGCCTCCTCCTCCTGCGCCGCTCTACTGCCAGGTTCCTGTTGAACTCGCTGCGACGGATCCTGCCGCGCGCGAGCAGATCTTCATCGCCCCGCCGCCGGTCCCGGCGGATGCCGTCAGCGCTGAGAATTATGCGCGCCGCGTGGGGCTGGCATTCCTGCCGACCATCGCCTGCTCGCCTGAGCTGATCGGGGCGACGGGCGGCGGATCCCCATTTGTGACGGCGTTCATCTCGTCCCCTGCGCCGGGGCAGATCATCAGCGGCGGCGTTCCGATCATCGGGACGGCTGATTTCTCGCCCGGCACTGCTGTTTTCTACAAGGTGGAGCTGATCGGCGGTCCCTGGTCAGACTGGGCGACGATCGGCGATGTGCATTACAGTCCCGTGGTCAACGGCGTGCTGGAAAATCTTGCGCCGCTGCCGCCGGGGCAGTATGCCATCCAGCTTGTGGTGGTCGGCACAGATGGCAATTATGTCCAGCCACCTTATCGGGTTGATTTCACCGTGCAGTAAGCACAGCTTTCGCCTCACCCTGACCGTGTGTTTGGGGTGAGGCGCTTTTTGCCTGCGCCTCATCGACGCAGCAGCCACACCATGCGATCATAGGAAATCAGATAGTGCGCGCCGGTCACCAGCAGCAGGATCAGCGCTGCGCCCTGCGCGCCGGCCGCATACAGCATGACGATCGCTGTTCCGAAGAAAGCGAATTCGAGCGTCAGCCGGACGACTCCCCTGACCGGCACGGGCGCGGAACGAGGATCGCCGTCCACGCGGAATGTGCCCCACAGGATCGCCGCAGTCAGCGGGATGCCGATCCCAAGCGCCACTTGCAGCAGACCGCTGTGCTGTGAAAATCCCCAATACCCCATCGCGACCAGCGTTGCAATTTCCAGAAGAAAACGGATACCCAGATTAAGCGGATGATTCGCCATCGCCTGATCCTTTCAGAAAAATATGCTTGACAGGCTAATGCAATTAGTTTATAGTCTAAACATGTTAGTTTCAACCCCCAATCTGGAGTCTCTGCACCATGACCGTCACACAGCACGGAAACTTTCTCTACAAGCTGACTCGCCTGATCGCCTTTAACTGTTTTCTGGTGCGTGAAGACGACGAATTCACCCTGCGCCTCGCCAAGGCGGCAAACCGCCTTGAAGATATTGCCCGCAGGCTCGAGAGCGCCTAAGTAAAGGGGTGGCGGGTACTGCCCGGTGCGTCGAGACTGTCGATCCCTGGGGCGATATTCATCCCATCGGGAGCTGTCCCTGTCCTGGATCCTGGTCCAGGCATACGGCGCCCACCTGGCTCTTATGGCGCCAGAGGATGACCAAACTTGACGGCCATGGCGGTCCCGCCACTCATATTTTCAGCTTAAGGCATGATGGTCGACGCGGAAAAATCCCAGCTACGGGCGCACGCCCGCGCCCGCAGGCAGGAGCTTGCCGCCGACCACGGCGCGCCGGAACGGGCGGCGCAGCGCTTTCTGACCATGCTTCCCGAGACCGGGGTGCGGAGCATTGCCGGCTATTGGCCCATTGGCGATGAACTGGATGTGCGGCCGCTCCTGCATCATTTGGCGCTTGCCGGCCATCGCCTGGCCTTGCCGGTGGTCAAGGGCAAAACGTCTCCCTTGGCGTTTCGCGCCTGGGCGCCTGGCGACCCGATGATCCCCGGCGATTACGGCATCCAGACGCCGGCCGCCACGGCCGCGGAAATCGATCCCGACATCATCATCGCGCCGCTCTTGGCGTTCGACGCCGATGGCCATCGTTTAGGTTACGGCGGCGGCTATTATGATCGCACCTTGGCGGCGCTGCGGGCGAAATGCGACATTCTGGCGATCGGCTATGCCTACGCCGGACAGAAGGTGGGGCGGTTGCCGCGTCATGACGGCGATATGGTGCTGGACGCCGTGGTCACCGATCACGCGGTGCACTGGTTTAACAAGAAAGGGTTTAAGTGAAAGTCTTATTTCTGGGGGATATCGTCGGCCGTTCCGGCCGCAGCGCGGTGGCCGCGCATCTGCCATCGCTGAAAGCAGAGTTGGGCATCGACTTTACGGTCGTCAATGGCGAGAACCTCGCGGCAGGTTTTGGGCTGACGCAGGCGACTTGCGAGGAAATGTTCGCCGCCGGCGTCGATGTCATCACCACCGGCAATCACGTATGGGATCAGCGCGACATCGTGCCGGTGATTTCCAGCGACAGCCGCATCTTGCGGCCGCTCAATTTTCCCGCCGGCACGCCGGGGCGCGGCGCATGCCACCTTTGTGGAAAAGAGCCAGGCTGCAACCCGCATCATCGGCGAGAATTTGCGCACCACCGGTCTGGCCGCCCGGGCGCTGGTCAAGCGC
>SZPD01000515.1 GCA_030263515.1 Anaerolineae bacterium CFX9
ACCGCAGTCCCGCCGATGATCGCAGTTCACGCACACGCAGAACATCCTCCGGCTATGCGGAAGACAGAGACCGTGGGACACGCAGCCGTCCACCAGCACGCGATCGCGGAGATGAGCAGCCGCGTGAGCGGGGCAGCCGTCCGGCACGACCCGGTGGATCAGGCAGCAGCCGCCCGAACAAGCCGGGCACAAAACGTCCGGGTTCACCGGCGAGCCGTGGGGGAACGAGCCGGAAACCTGCCGCCGGGACCAGGCGGCCTCCGCAAGGCCGCAGTGGAAGCGGGCCAAAACGATCACGCAGGCGAGATAACGACGAATGACAGACACACACACACCGGCAGCCAGCAGCACCCTTTCCAGTGAAGTCCAGCAGTTTGTGGCGTCACAGCCGCGCTATGCATGGCGGAGGCGGCTGCTACGCGGGCTGGTCAGGCTCGTTCTGTTTCGATTGGTGTGCAAGGTAACCGTGACCGGAACTGAGAATATTCCGGATGAGGGTCCGGCTATCCTGATGATGAATCACATCTCCCTGCTCGATCCGATCCTGTGCCTCGGCGCTGTGACTAATCGTTTTGTCGTGCCGATGAGCAAGGTTGAGAATGACCGCAATCCGCTGTTAGGGCCGCTGGTGCGTTTCTGGGGATCGTATTCGGTCAATCGCGGCGAAGTGGACCGGAAGGCGCTGACCAATTCCATTGAGCTGGCGCGCAGCGGCACGCTCATCCTGATCGCCCCGGAGGGAACACGACAGCCGCAGGGACTATCTCAGCCGAAGGATGGGCTGGCGTATGTGGCGACCAAAGCCAACGCCGTGGTCATCCCGGCGACGATCATGGGTGCGGTGGGCTGGCAGGAAAAGCTGAAGCGATTGCAGCGCCCGCGCATCCAGGTCAACTTTGGGCGTCCGTTTCGCTTCAGGACGGAGGGGCGGGCACGCATCCCCCGCGAAGAATTGAGCGCAATGACCGAAGAAGCCATGTATCAGCTCGCGATCGCCGTAACTGATGAGACCATGCGCGGCGTTTACAGCGATCTGAGTAAGGCAACGACTAATCACATCGAATTCATCAATCCATAAGCGAGGAACACGGGCTATGTGTGGAATCGTCGGATATGTGGGGGAGCAGAATGCAACGCCCCTCATCCTCGACGGCTTGCAACGGCTGGAATATCGAGGATACGACTCCGCAGGGATTGCGGTCTATCAGGGTCAGGCAATTGAAATACGCCGTGACGTGGGCAAACTCAGCAATCTGCGCGCGCGCATCGACTCAGCGCCGGTTTCCGGCTCAATCGGCATGGGACATACACGCTGGGCGACGCATGGCGTCCCGGCTGAACGTAATGCACACCCGCACATCAGTATGGATGGCGAGTTCGTCGTGGTTCACAACGGCATTGTCGAGAATTACCTCGAACTGCGCGATGAGCTTCAGGCTGAGGGCGTCACCTTCAAATCCGATACGGATACTGAAGTCATCGTACAGTTGATCGCCCACTTTGCAGAAGATGGCGCGCATGGCGATGTCACCGAAGCGACGCGGCGGGCAGTTCAGCATCTGCGCGGCGCGCACGCGATCGTCGTCATGAGCCGCAGGCAGCCGGACCGCCTGGTTGCCGTGCGCATCGGGAATGCGGGCGGCGTTGCCATCGGGATCGGCCAGGGTGAGAATTTCATCGCTTCAGACATTCCTGCCATCCTCGAATACACGCGTACGATGGTCTTTCTGGAAAGCCGGCAGATGGCGACCGTCACGGCGTCAGGCTTTACCGTGCAGACGATCGACGGTGCGCGTGTGCAGCCAGAAGTGCACAATATCCCCTTTGACCCGGTCAGCGCCGCCAAGGGTGAATACAAGCACTTCATGCAGAAAGAGATCTTTGAGCAGGGGCGCAGCATCACCGATACGATTCGCGG
>SZPD01000516.1 GCA_030263515.1 Anaerolineae bacterium CFX9
GCGGCTGATCGAGCTGCTCGAGTCGCGCCTGGACAACGTGGTGTACCGCATGGGCTTCGGCTCAACCCGTGCCGAGGCGCGTCAACTGGTTTCGCACAAGACGATCACGGTCAACGGGCAGTGTGTGAATATTGCCTCCTACCTCGTGAAGGCTGGAGATCAGGTGGCAGCGGGAAATTGGGCAGGGTCTGCACGATCGGGCAGCCTTCATTCATGCCAGCGCCCGCATCGAGTGCCCCGCGCACCGCGTCCGAATAGGCCAGCCGTGCCGCCTGCGCTGCGCCGATGCCGCAGTTCTCGACCAGCAGGGTATAGAGCGCTGCATTGCCGGCGCTGGTCGAGCCGAGCGGTTGAAGATAGCCATAGAAACCACATGCGCCATCATCAAAGACGTAGCGCAGGCTGTTCAACGGTGTGCCCAGTCCGCTCACTTTCGCTGTCAGTGAGGCGCGGCTGCTGAACGGAATTTCGCACAGCCCCAGCGTGATCGGGACGATATGACCGCTGTCAGGCACAGTCGTCGGCGTGATATAGCCGATCATCAGATCGACCAGAAAGAGGCAGTAGATTTCGATATCCTGCGCCATCGCTTGCAGGAAGCTGCGCGTCGGCTCGCTCACTGTGGTCACCAGCATGGCGTACATGCTGACTGCGGGTTGTGTATTTGCCGGGCATTCCGGCAGCACAGGCATCTGCTGTACGTGCGGATTGAAGAACAGCTCATCGATCTGCGTTTGCGCCGCGGCGCATGGATTATTCTCGCCAATGATCGACAGCACCAGAAAGGTGGGCAGGGTGTTTAGCTGCGGCAGCAGTTCCGGGCAGTTTTCCATTCGCTGCGCTGCGTCGCGCGCGCTCTGGATCGCCGGGATGAGCAGGCTGACTTCTTCAACCGAGCCGGGGATCGCCAGATCGCCGGGCAGTGGAACGCCATCCGTCTGCGGGACACTGGCACAGTCGCCGCCGCGCCGGGTGACGAACCCCGCGACCCAGCCCTGCCCGATCTGCCACCAGGCTGAATCGGCATTACGCCCGATCACAGCGTAGATCTGAAGCGGGTTGAGCTGCCCGACGATCGCAGCGTCGGTGGTGGGGGACTGGCGGATATTTACCGCCCCCGCTTCCAGCGTGGCGATCATGCACGCGCCTGTGGTGGGCAGGTCCGGCAGGATGATCGGGGTTGGCGATGGTGGCAGCGGGCAGCCGGCATTCTGCGCTGCGCCGGCGACCTGCGGGCAGTTATCCGCGCTGTCCGGCACACCGTCGCCATCGCTGTCTGCCTGGAGGGGCGGCGTCACGGTGAAAATGGCGCGGTTGGAGGAGGCTCCGCCTGCTGCGGAGCACCAAAAGGTAATGGTGGTTCCTGGCGTCAGGCTGCTGCCGACCACGTAGGGGATCGTGTTGGCCAGCGTGCCGATCCCGCTGGCGCGGCTGCTGCCGATCTGCGCATAGCAGGGATTGCCGCGGTTGCCACCCAGATCGGTGATCATGACCGTCGTCCCGGCGGGGCCGCTGATCGGCTGAATGCTGATGACAGGGGCAGCCTGCGCCGCGATCAGCGCAGGAGACAGGCTTAACACCAATATCATGAATAACACTGATGTCCAGAGTGTGCCGAACGGAAGCTGTAGACGCATCGTTCTCCTCCTCTCAGACACAGCCATGAGCGTCAGAACTGCGAAAATGCAGCCAGGCGCACATGATCTGTTGAATTTCGATTATATGAGAATCGAAAATCTGCGCGAATGCGCCGCTCCATAAAAAATGATCGTCACACATGGATGAGCAGCGACATAAGATCAGGTTGGAGTCCGTCAGGCAGACTCCAGGCGGATTGAAATGAAGGAGTAAGTCGTGTCCCAGGAATACATCGAGATACGCGGAGCCCGTGAAAACAATCTGAAGGATGTATCGCTGC
>SZPD01000091.1 GCA_030263515.1 Anaerolineae bacterium CFX9
CAGAATGAAGTTATGGGCATGCGCCTGCGCCTGCTGCGGCGGAATCGAACTGTAGCGCGCCAGCTCATGCCCGAATGTATACAGCCCGACGCCGGAAACCGGCGATCCCCCCATCATGCCGAGCGCCGCATCCCATAAGTAGGTGCGCAGCGCCGCTCCCCTGCCTGCCTGATCCAGACTCTGCACCAGATAGACCGCAAAAACCGTGAACATCAGCAGCGCCACGGCCGCCATGCCGATAATCAGCCGCCGCCTGCCCCGCGAAGCCGATCGCCAGACCCGCCGGGGATCGAGACGCGCCAGAGACAGCGCCACAGTCACGCATACAGCGGCGACCGCGCCAATCCACGCGCCGCGCGAAAAAGTCAGCGCGATCAGTGTGATTGCGCCGGCACAGTACACCGCCATGAGTACACGGATGAGCGGCTTGCGCTCGGCCAGCCGCACCGCCGCCAGGGGCAGCGTGATCACCAGCAGCGCTGCCAGCGCATTCGGGTTGCCGATAATGCTGCCCGGTCTCGGCAGGATGACCGGAAGCCCCTGCGCAATCGCAGAAGGCAGAGCGGCAAACCACCCCTGCACCTGTGCAAAACCGATCAGGAGAGCCAGACCGCCAGCGATCAGCAGCGCATCGGCAGCAGCGCGGCGCAGCGAAGGGCGCTGGGCGATCAGATCATGGAGCAAATACCACGCGGCGATATATGCCCCGACAAACCACAGGCCGACACGAATACGATGCCAGAGATCGAGGTTGCCCAGCGTGGAGAGCAGGAAAGCCGCCGCCCACAACACAAAAGCGGTATCCAGCGCAGTTCTGTGCGCGATCCAGCGACCGCGCAACTTCGTGACAACCCATCCCGCCGTGATGATACCCAACAGCGCCGCGCTCAGAAGGCGGACATTCGGCATCAGCACGCCGTTGAACGTTGCGCCGATCGTCAGCTGATAAGTGAGGGTGAAGTAAAGGAACGGGCGCGCAAGCACGTTCACGACGCCGATTCTCCCAGGCGCTCAAGCGCGGAAAGCGCATCAGTTTCATCCGGCGCATAAGCCAGAATGGCACGGTAGACATTCGCCGCCGCTCCCGGATTGCCGGCCCGCTCATAGTCCTGCGCAATCCGATACCACGGATCCATCACTGCCCGCCCCGGGCCGGGAAGCCGCATCGACAAGGGAAGCTCGAACGAAGCCGTCCGCCCAAGATAGAGCACACCCTCAAAATTCTGCTCGATCACCCGTGGCGGCAGCGCCTGTACCCGCAGTTGAAAAGCCTGCGCCTCCGTCTCTGCAAGTGCGGCTCGCAAAACGTTCGGCATCTCTAGCTGGGTTCCGGCGGCAGCGGCGGCATCGAGATAGAGCCGAACTTCCGGCGCAGCAGGATCCTGCGCATACCATGCGCGCGCCAGTGAAGTGTAGATATCGCCGATCGGGGCATACCCGTTCCGGCGTGCCGTCTGGAAATGCGCGATGGCAGCGTCCGCATCGCCGTTGGTCAGGGCAGTTTCCCCCCGCACCCACTCGCCGTAGGGATCATCGGGCAGCGCCGAGAGTAACCCGGCGATGCGGGACGGATCATGAACGCGCCAGAGACGAAGCTGCACCCCGGCATGCGCATCAGCCGCATACGCTTCGAGCGCAGCGCGGCGAACGTCCGTCTGCCACCAGAATGAAGAAAGCGGCAGATGGCGCAGTGCAGTGCGTATAGCGCTGTCGTAAGCCGCCGTGATCACATCATCGTCAGCCAGCCTGTACTGTTCCGCAAGCCGCGCCCAGTTGAATTCGGCGGCATTGCGCCCGTTGACAGCGTGCGCCCGCTCCAGCAGTGCCAGCGCATCCTCATAGCGCCCGGCACGCTCGCGCAGGTCTGCCAGCAGCATCAAGCCAGTATCCCAGGTCGGTTCCAGTTCGAGCGCGCGCCCCAGCAGCCGCTCCGCATCACCGGACAGGCTGGCATCCCGTTCAGCGGCGCGCGTGGTCAGATACGCGATCTGAAGTTCATAGAGGTGCAGCGCCGGATCACGCTCATGCGCCGCCTGCGCAAATTCAAGCGCCTGCTCAACCGGCACATCAGGGGAAAGGCTGCGGTTGAACGCTGCCTGAGCCGTATCCCAGACAGCAAATGCCGCCCCATAGAGCACAACGATGATCAGAGCGACGGCAGCGGCGGCACGATCCCGCCTTCGCACGGGCGGCAAACCTGCCGGATCGACCACGAGCAGCGCAGTCAGAAAAAACATCAGCAGGACATTCGGTGTGGCAGTGAACAGATCAAACTGACTGTGGACGGCAAACCCGGCAAGCGCAGCGCCCGCCGCCGTAAGGCGTGCCGCCTGTGCCCCCTGAGCCGTCCTCCACGAGCGCCAGCCGATCCAGGCGGCTGCCCCGGCAAGGCTGATCAGCACGACGATCCCCGCCAGCCCCGTTTCAGCCAGCGTGTTCAGGATGGCATTGTGCGCCGTCCCCAGGCGGTCATCCACATACCAATCGGTGCGCGCCTCGCGATAAGCGCGCCCGAACATGCCAGGTCCCGCGCCGAGCAGAGGATCACCTGAAAAGATCGTCAGCGCGCCGCGCCACAAACCCAGCCGTAACTGATCGCTGGAGCCAGACCGCGGAAGCTGAGAAATGGTGATGACGACCGCGCCGACCAGAGCGACAGCCGCCGCTGGAAGCGCGACGAACGCGATCTTCTGCCGCCTGTTCAGCAGATGGTAGCGTTCACTGCGAACAAACAGCAGCAGCGCCAGCGCAGCGCCGCCCACTGCCAGCGAGACCAATCCACCGCGTGCGCCGGTCAGCCAGACGATCAGCACCAGCAGCCCGGCAAGGACAAGGAAGCCGATGCGGTTCACGCGCTGACGCTGGGCAAATGCCCAGCCCGCGCTGAACACCGCCATCGGCGCGGCAAACGCAGCCAGCCATGTAGTTACGCCCAGCGGCAGAAACAGACCGGGGGACTCGCTCGGCAAAATCCCTCCTGCCAGCAGCGGCCCCCAGCCGACTTCCGTTCCGGGAACGACTCCCCAGCCAAACCACCATGAACCCAGTTGAACAAAAGCGATGAAAACGATCAGGACGGTGATCAGAAACAGCGCCTCCATGAGCAGGCGCGTCCGCCCCGACTGAATCAGGGAGGCCATTCCCAAAAAGAGAAGCAGATGCGTAAGCGGAAACCAGAGGGCTTCAAGCGAGATGCGCGGATCCCGGCTGAACAGCGCCGTCACCGCCCAAACGCCCACCGCCGCCAGTATCAGCGGCGACAACCGGGTGTAGGGCAGCCCCCGTCCTCTCAGCAGGCGATAGCCAAGCCACCCCGCCAGCACGAAGGTCATCACCACATGATGAAGCACACGGATTGGATAAATGGTGAAGTAGTATGGACTCCCGCCGAGCAGAAGCAGGTAGGCAGCGAAAAAGATCAGCAGCCAGCGCGCGGCACGTTCCGGCATCCTACACCCCGCTCATGCTCATGACCTTGCCCACCGTGCGTATCAGGATGGTGATATCGAGCAGCAGCGAGATATGGCGGATGTAGTACAGATCGTATTGCAGTTTGATCAGGGCGTCATCATCCGTCGAGCCATAGCCGAAACGCACCTGCGCCCAGCCGGTCAGCCCCGGTCGAACGATCAGGCGGGTTCGATAAAAGGGAATGGTGCGCGTCAGCCGGGCAACATGTTCCGGCCGTTCCGGCCGCGGCCCGATCAGGCTCATATCACCACGCAGCACGTTGAACAACTGAGGGACTTCATCCAGGCGCGTTTTGCGCAGGAAACGCCCGACGCGCGTCACACGTGGGTCATTCTTCTGCGCGAAAACCGCGCCGGTCTGGGTTTCAGCATCCGGGACCATCGAGCGCAGCTTGTAGATCCTGAAAACGCCGCCGTTACGCCCTAACCGTTCCTGGGTGTAGAAGATGCCCCCCGGCGAGTCGAGCCGGATCACGAGCGCCAGCACAGGCAGGATGAGCATGAACAGCAGCAGCCCGAACGCCGCGAACGTGATGTCGGCGAGGCGCTTCACCAGAGGATACGGGTTGAAAATACCATCCACGTTGCGCGTCGGCATGAAGACGATCCCCCAGTCCTCATTGACATATTCGACGGGCACACGCCCGGTAATCCGTTCATAGAGAATGGTCATGGGCACGATGACGATCCCCAGCTCATATGCGGTCATCACAGCGCGAAACGTCGGCGCGTCCAGTTCATGCGTCGCTGTGATGATGATCTCGCGGATCTGATCGCGCAGGACATAGTTGAGCAGGTCATCCCCCGATCCCAGGATGGGGATACCATCCACCATCTGTCCCACCTGATCCGTGCCGTTGATCACGCCGCGCAGGTCATATTCATCAGCAGCATGTTCGCGGATGGCAGTAATCATCGCGCTTGCCGGGCGCACCGCTCCGACGATCAGCGTTCGCCGCGGCTGGCTCGCCCAGCCGAGCAAAAAAGGCCGCGTGAAGCGCCATGCGCCGATCAGCACAAGCGAGGTCACGGCGTAGTAGAGGATGAACAGGCGCGGCAGCGCATCGCGCGGTGAGAGAAAGAAGATCAGGACATAGACCACGACCTGCTGGAGCGTAACCGCGATCAGCCGCTGGAGCGTCTGTGTGGAGTTGGCCGCCAGGCGCAGATCGTAAAAGTCGTTGGCGCTGGCAAGCACCAGCCAGAGTACGCAGAGGAAGACAAACCATCCCGCCTGCCCCAGCACGAAATCCAGCGTGAACGGATCGTCGGCGACGAACGTCCAGATCCGCAGCGAAATCAACACTGCGACGCAGACCGCAAAAAGATCGCCAAGTGCCAGCAGAATACGCCGCTCGGAAAACTGGAGCTGAGGCTTGCGGATACGTCTGGTCGAAGGTGCGAAAAACATCTGCCTGTCCGTTCACTCCCGATTGGATCTTACGCCGAAGTTCGAAATCTGAGACGAAAGATCACGAGGATCGCCAGCCACGCGCCAACAGTGATCATCGCTGAAGGGAAGAGCCAGCCCGGTTGATACTCGAAGCGGACGGTATGCGCCCCGGCGCTGAGCTGCACCGCGCGGAACAGATAATTGACCCGAACGATCGGAAGCGCGCCATCGTCAGAAAAAGCATGCCAGCCCGGATAATCGGTATCTGCAAGGATCAGCCAGCCCGGCTGATCCAGCACGACCTGCAAAATCACGCTGTTATGCGTGTCGTGCAGAGAGCGCACCTCGCCGGGCGGATCAGACGCCTCGTCACAGCCGCCCTGCCCCACCGTCACCGGCTGCAAGCGTGGATCAGCATCAGGATTCAATAACGCTGCACGCGTCTCATCCGCATCGTTCACATAACACAATGAGGCAGCGATCCATGCCCGCGGCTGACCGCCTGCCCCGGCGATTTCCAGCAGGCGGGCGCGCTCAACAGACGCAGCATCCTCCAGCCAGCGCATATACTCTGCATAAGGACCAAACAGCAGCGGATCAAAGTTGTTCAGGGATGATCTGCCATCCAGAAGATTCATGTTCGGCAGGCCGGACTCTCGGTATGATGCCGAGGAAGTCACCGCCGCACGGTAATCATCAAAGCGCAGATACTGTTCGAAGCGCAGCCGATCCTGCTCCCTCTCGCTCATATAGGTGCGCTGATCCGGCATAGTCCCCATCAATGGATCGTAGAATGCCGTATCGATGGTGGGGTTCAGTCCGCGATTGGCCAGCGCAAGATCAGCAGCGATGATGACGATCACCAGCGTCAGCCAGCGGGACGCCCGCGCCCCGCGCATCTCGAACGGCATCCTGAGTGTGAGCAGACCGCTCGCTGCCGCAAACAGCGCGCTCAGCGCGATCGCCCCGGATAAAACAGCCGCCGAACCCTGTGAAGTCAGCCCCAGCAGCGCACAGACCACCGCGCCGACGATCGCCGCAAAGGTCAGCCGGCGCGTCCAGCGTAACAGGCGCGGAGAAGACCGCGCATACATCCAGCAGCGAGCGCCGAAAGCGGCAAGCACGCTCAGCGAAAAGATCGTCCAGAAGTGCCATCGAACCGGGGCCTGGAACAGGTCGAAGGTGGGCACATGCTCATAGAAGAACGGAAATACTGGCGTATAGCGCCCGAACGCCATGATGACGCCCGTCACGAAGACAGCGATCCAGAAGGGGATCTGCCGCGCGGCAAAACCCGCCGCTTCAGCCCGCGACGCCCTGAAGTATCCGATCATGGCGGCGGCCGCCGAAATCAGCGGGATCATCCCGACATACACAGCATCTTCGAAGTATGCGCCTTCTGTAAAGTAGCTTCCGTCTGCCGGAGAGCCGAACACGTTGGGCGCTGCCAGATTGAGCAGCCGAGCCGGGGCGTAGCTGAAATTCATGGCAAAGTCATAATCCACACCATCGCCGCGCTGTGAGGAAAGCAGCAGTTCAGCAGTGGGCACGAGCTGTATCAGCGATGCCGCTGTGCCAAGCGCCAGCGCGATCAGCAGACGCAGCAGACGGGTTTTTGTCCAGAGGCGCTGTCGGGTCGCTGTGTACAGCAGGAAAAGCACCATGAGCAGCAGCGTATAGAAAGCCGTCTGCGCATGCCCCGCCAGCAGAAGCAATGCCGTGAATAATGCCATCCAGCCAGTTGAACGCGGACGATCCTCAAGAATGCCAACTGCTGCCCAGATCAGCCAGGGACTCCATGCCGCCGTCGTGATGATAGGATACGTCCCCAGCCGAGCCACCAGATAGCTGGTCAGCCCGAACGCCAGCGCCGCGATCGCCTGCCCCAAAGCCGGCGCGCCCAGCCGGCTGGTCAGCCGCGCCATACCCCATCCGGCAGCGACCAGGTGCGCCAGCGCAAGCAGACTCATCGTCCAGGGAACCGCCGCGATCGTCAGCCATGTGAAGGGATAGAAGATGGCGGACTGGTAATTTGCGATCAGCGGCGCGCCGGCCCCATTGAGCGAATTCCACCACGGCAGGATTCCCTGCGCAGCCTGCTGAAAGGCAAATATGCGCCACGGCACAAACTGAAGCGAGGGCAGCCCCCAGAAGAAAGACTGCCCCGCGATCACGCCAGCATGCAGAAGCAGCAGCACCAGCGCCAGCAGCAGCAGGGACAGGAATACCAGCCGGCGATCAGACATGCGAACTCCCCTTCCAGCGAGATCGGAGCGCGCCGATCGCCAGCAGAAGGCTCACCGATACGAATACCACCTGCGACACCAGCGTCGCCGTCAGAGTCAGGTCATTGAGGCGGCTGACAGTCTCAGATTCGGGAAGCCCTTCCCATTCGGTCGGCCAGCCTGTCAGCGCGTCTCGTGGCCAGTCCGGCGAGTACTGGCGATTGACGTAAATGAACTGCCCATCAACTCCTGCGATCAGCCGCAGGTCGGGTGAAGGTATCTCATAAGCGGCGACGACATGGCTGACGCCCCAGCGTGCCAGCAGCGCCGCATCCGGGATGATCCCCTGATTGGCAGTTTCCAGCCGGTCACCTCTCATGCCGGTCAGCGGTGGCATGACGACGCTGTAACCGGGCGCTTCGACACGGGAAGCCGCCCGGATAGCTTCGCTGACCGCTGCGATCTGAAACGGGTCTACGCCGCCAAAAAGCTGAAAATAGTCAAATTCAGCCACAAACTGAGGGACGCTGTAGGTGGGCGAATAAATACGGTCCGGCTCCAGTTGAAGCAGACGCTGTGCCAGCGCGGCATGCGGCATGAACCACTCATCGATGCCGCGCCACTCCAGCCAGCGCCGCGCAAATGCCAGTTGATCCACGGCTGCTGCCAGCAGGATCAGCGCGATCAGAATCCGTGAGCCGCCACGCAGATTGAGCCAGAGGAACAGACACAACCCGACACAAGCGCCAGAAACCAGCAGCACAGCGGCGCTGCTGTCAGTGAATTGTCCTGTGACAAGCATCGCCGCCCCCAAAGCGCCGCAGATGGCGATAATCGTGAACAGGATCAGGCGTACCCGGCGGGCATGGCGCGGCGGGATCTTCACGCCGTCCAACAGAAGCTGCAGCCCATACCCCGCGAGGATGATCATGATAGGCGTCACGATCAGCAGTGCGCGTGAGGGAACACGAAACCAGCGCAGAGCGGGGAAAACCTCAACGACGAGAGACCATACGCCGCCATTCGGCCCCATTCCCCAGATCGCCGCGATCAGAACAACGGCCAGAAGCACGATATGTCGTCGAGGCTGAGCCACCACGGCAAAAACAGCCAGCAGCAGCACGCCAACCCCCATATACGTCAGAGTTTCAGGATTGCCGCGAGGAGCGACCAAAAGCCCCAGAAAGCCGCTGAAATCGATTGAAAAGACCCCCGCATCCTGTGCTGTCAGCGCGGCGCGCGTCAGATAGGGAGACCAGCCCGCCAGCGGCAAAGTTACCGATGCGGTGAGGAGGATCAGCAGTATGACAGCAGCAGCCGCGCCGGGAACCACCCGGCGGATGGGCGTGCCGCGCACCCCGGCGAGAAAGATCACCAGCGCAAACAGGAGCGCATAGAACGCCAGCCGTACATCTGCCAGCACGACCAGCCCCGCAGCAATACCACACACAATCATATGGCGGAGCGCTGGCTGACGGGCGGCACGCACCACACTGAACATCAGCCACGGAAACCACGCCAGCGCGTAGATCAGGTCAAGATGACCAGCAGCAAGATGGGCGATCATCCGTGGAGCCAGGAGATAGGCGGCGGCGCAGAAGGCAGCGGCTTCCACCCGCAGACCCAGCGCGCGGGCCCAGCAGAACATACCTGCCCCCGCCAGCACGAGATGCAGCGCGATCATCACATCGAAATAAGCCAGCATCGGCAGGGCGACTGCGAGCCACGTCAGCGGGTAGGCGGTCTTGTTGAGCGGGTTTGCCGCGAAGGGCTGCCCCGCCATGATAGTCTGCCGCCAGACGGGAAATTCGCCGCGCTCGTTGATCGAATCGGAGAAATACTGTGCTGCCGGATAGTGCGAGGTTGCGGCATCAGAGAAGCGCGCAAACGGCTGAAACGGCAGTGATCCGGGACGCCATCCGCTGACCATATACAGGATGATCAGGGCGGCTCCCGTCAGGGCTGCCGCAATCAGGCTATGGCGCATAGATGGTTACGCTGCCGCTTTCCGCCAGCACGGGCAGTTGAAGCTGATCTGCGCAGCTCGTCCCATCGGCTGTCAGCGCGCGTTCATTCGGCCCGACCAGGATAAAGCGCACGTTCAGTGACGTGAGAAGCATCTGGCAGTCGGCTGTGCCCTTGTACCAGGCTTCAACCTGTTCCTGGCGCAGCTCGGCATTGAGCGTCTCATAGGGGTGGCCATAAACGGCGCGCGCGCCCGCCCAGCCCGGCAGCCATGCGCTGACGGATGGAGAAGCAAGGATGACATCGTTGGTTGAGGAACGCTCGTTGACCCAGTTAAATGCCGGGATGTAGTCGCTCTGGATGAACACCCCCAGCGAGCGCCCTGCATCCCCTGTCACAGCCGGCAGCGCGGGCAGCACGAGCATGACCAGAGAGCTGATCGAGATCAAAAACAGGGAGGCAACACCGACCAGCCGGTGAATGCGCCGGTTCAGATAGCGCACCCAGACATCCTCCACGGCGCGGGCAGCAAAGTAGGCCACCGGGATCATCATGCCCACGGCAAAACGCCGCTGAATGTTGGTCGGCAGATAGATCAGCACCAGCATGGCCACCAGCCAGAGCAGCATGAAACGATCCCCATCACGCTCAAAACGCCGCGCCGCACGCCAGATGGCGGGCAGACCGACGAGCAGCGGCAGACCAAAACCGATCGCAAGGATGTGCGGCGGGGGCGAAGGGGTCAGGTTCTGCTGATTCCAGAGCGCCATCGCAGGGTTGTAACCGACCACGAACGCATAGTAGAAGGCAAAGGGCACAACGGGCAGAATCAGCGCGAGCGTCCAGCGAACGATGCTGGGTGACAGCCGCCGCTGCTGAATGTAGATCGTGGCGACAAATACGCAGACCGCGGCGATGAACGGAACCAGCGCCTGCGGATACAGCAGCGCCAGCGCAATCCCCAGAAGCGCGGCCAACGGGAATCCATGCTGGATCAGCGGTTCATCCTGCGCGCCGGGACGAAAGAGGACGATAAAATAGCTGGCGAGCAGTGCCAGACAGGCGATGGTCAGCGGAAAATGAACGTTCATCAGGCTGCTGAAAAACGGGAACGCCTCTGGCAGCAGCGGGAAATCGGGAAAGTCTGTGATCTGCGTCAGCGGCGCAAAGAGCCAGCCCAGCCCGCTCCCGATCGAGGCGACCGCGAAGAAGACCCGGCGCGCGCGAACCCGCGCCCAGATGACCGCCGCCAGTTGATAAATGGCGGCATACATGAGCAGCGCCGCGATCACCCTTGCCACATGAAAAAGAACGATGATGGGGATCCCGGTCAGGCGGGACATATGCCCCAGCAGCAGGTAGAGCGCCTGAATGAACGCGCCGGCGTGCGGCTGAGGGGTGTGCAGAAATTCGACCAGAAATGCGCCGCTCTGCCCCAGCGCCATCTTGGAAAGATACGTCGCGCCGTCCAGATAATTATGGAGGATGCCCATGAACTGCCAGTTGGGCGTTCCGCGCAGTGCCACCCAGAGCAGCGGAAGGAAAGCCAGCAAGACCATGCCACAGGCGAGCGCGATCACCCAGCGCCATTCAGCGGCGGTCACATAGACAGACTGTCTGGTCATTGAGCGATCCTTCGCGTATGCTGCAATGGATGAGCCGTGTATCTCGATCCGCGCCATCCAGCATTCCCCCCGGTGACTATACCCCGAATACACTGATTATAAAATCGACCCGTGCATTCGTTTTCTCAAGACTTCCTGATCCCATAGAATTAATGCGGAGATCGCAGCAGATCTCCCTTACAATCGAGATATCGTGAGAGCATTGCACGGTCCAAACGGGGTGAGCTGATGGGCTTTGATGTCGAGAATTTTGGGCTTGGACTGCTGGCAGGATGGGGAACTGCCTACGGCGTTTATCGCATGCGAAACCAGATTCGCGGGGCGATCACGTCCGTTCGGCGCGGCGCGGCTACCGCGCAGACATCTGCGGCGCAAAGCGCGGACAGCCGCTACGTCAACGACATGACGGAGCGCGCACAGACCACGCATCTCGGCGGAATGAACGTGCCGCTGACGCAGGTCATCGTCGAGCCGCGCTTCATCCCCGCTCCTGATCTGGCAGCCCCGCCGGATGAAGATGCCATTTTCGACATTTTCCGGGTGATTCCTGAAGTCCCTGATCACCCTTACCTTCAGGCCCCCTACAACATTGAAACCCTGTCTCTTGATGAACTGTCGCTGGGGAGCCGAAAACTGGCACTGCTGGGGCTGCCCGGCAGCGGACGGACAACTGCGCTGCATACCCTCATGCTTCACAGCCTCGGCGAGGTCCGCTTCACGCCGCCGGTTGACAAGATTCAGAACCGCCTCGATACGGAAGAAGCCGGGCTGAGCGAAAAGGATCGCGCTGTTCGCGTCAAAGAGCGCGTGCTGATGGAACAGCGCGCCCGTGAACAGCTTGCCAACGAGAAAGGTATTGCGTTTGATGCGCAGGCAGACGAAGTTACGCGCGCCGCGATCCCGCTGTTCAAGCGCCTGATGCCCGTCTATGTACACATGGCGGATGTGATCGCCCCAACCAGCGAATACGGGGGGGAGATCGACCCGGCTGAGCCGCTGGTGCGCGCCGTTCAGTACAGCGTCAGGCGTGTGACCGCCAGCACGATCCCGCGCAACCTGTACAAGCGTCTGAACAAGGGCGACGTACTGGTGCTGATCGACGGATTTGACGATCTGCCGCTGTCCGAGCGTCCGCAGGCGCTCAGTTGGCTGGGCGCGCTCATGCAGCAATACGGCGGAAATTTCTTCATCGTCACAGGTCCGGCCACCGGCTACGGACAGTTGACCCGGCTGGGGCTGACTCCGGTGTTCATCCGCCCGTGGAACGACCTCGACACCGACCGGACTGCCGAAGGCTGGGCCGCCGCATGGGGAAATATGAGCAAAAAACGCCGCGGCGGAAAGCGCCCGGATACCGAAGCCATCACGCGGGCGAAGAAGAACAACCGCGCCTTGCTGCCGCTGGAAGTGACGCAAAAGGTCTGGTCTAACTTCACCGAGACGGTAGAGATGGCCGGTCCGGAAGGCTGGATGCGTGCCAGCATTGCCCGTTTGCTGCCGGCCGATCAGACGCTGGCCGCTTCCCTGCCCCGCCTGGCAGCGCTGGCGGCGCTTCAACTGGATGAAGGGTATATCACCAGCGCCCGTCTTCAGGCACTCAGCATCGGCGGTGAAGCCGCGTCGTCAGCGCTCGCAGATGTGGAGGAGGAAGAACCGGATATCGCCGAAGCGCTGCGCACCGAACAGACGGACAAGGGCAGAAAGCGAAAAGCGAAAAAGGCATCGGCTGCCGAAAATGAAGGCGCGGACAGCGAAATGTCCACCGCGCAGGGGCGGCTGCTGGCAAGCCTGCGCAAAAGCGGCCTTCTGGTTCGCTACAAGGGGGATCGCTATCAGTTCCGCCATCCGCTCATCGCCGCTTACCTCGCCAGTCTGACACTCAAAAATGCGCGGCCGGAAGAACTGCGCGCCAAAGCGAACCTGGCATCATGGTCCCAGGCGATCGCCTATAGCGCCATGCACACGCCGGTTGACAGCCTGGTGGAAACACGGCTGAACACGCGCGGCGATGTCCTCTGCGAGCATCTCTTCAGCATGGCGCGCTGGCTCGCCTATGCGCCGCCAGATGCCGACTGGCGCGGCGATGTCCTGCGCGAGCTGGGCAACCTGGTGATCGCGCCGAATCAGTATCCGCTGGTGCGTGAGCGCGCCGCCGCAGCGCTGCTCGACACGCGCGACCGCAATGCGCTGCTGGTCTACCGCCGCGCCATCCGGAACGCCAATCCCGTCATTCGCCGGCTGGGCTGCCTGGGAATGGGTGCGCTGGGCGATGAAGAATCGATCCGCGAGCTGCGGTCTCTGCTTCAGGATCAGAATGCCGAAGTGCAGCTTTCCGCCGGGATGGCCTTGGGCGCGATCGGCACAGACGAGGCGCTGGAAGCGATGATCATCGCTTTCACCGATGGCTCTGAACAGCTTCAGCAGGCAATGGCAGAAGCTTTCGCAGCAATGCCGGATGAGGGATACCCGATTCTGTTCGAGGCGGTCTCTCATGAGGATATGTCTCTGCGCCGTGCCGCCATCTTCGGGCTGCGGCGCATCCGGACGACATGGGCCCTGATCGCCATCTATCGCGCATTCCTTGAAGATGAGCAGTGGTACGTGCGTTCTGCGGCGCAGGAAGCCTTTGAGATGATTCAGTACGGACGCTCGGAAGCGCTGACCAATCCGTATCCGAGTGTCGATTCTCTGCCGTGGCTCCGCGAGTGGGCGGCGAGCCG
>SZPD01000092.1 GCA_030263515.1 Anaerolineae bacterium CFX9
CTGGCGGATGCGCTCGGCTCGATGGATGCTCTCCAGCAAGCCAGCGCAGAAAAGCTGATGGAGATCGAGGGGATCGGCAAGGTGCTGGCAGAAGGGATCGTGTCGTGGCTGGCTGAGCCTTACCACCAGCAGGTGATCGCCAAACTGCGCGCGGCGGGTGTCACCATGACAGGCAGCGCCCGCGAAGTCAGGGGCGATCAGTTCGCTGGCAAAACCTTTGTGCTCACGGGTACGCTGCCTACCCTGACCCGTGACGAGGCTGAAAAGCTGATCCAGGCGCATGGGGGCAAGGTCACGGGCAGTGTGAGCAAGAAAACCGATTTTGTTCTCATGGGAGATTCGCCGGGCAGCAAAGCTGAAAAGGCTGCTCAGCTCGGCATTCCGATCATTTCAGAAGCAGACCTGCTGCACATGCTGGAAAATACGCCAGCGGAACCGGATGCATCATGACGATCAGCCACGCCGCCGTCACCGTTCGCGAAGACCGCGCCAAACCGATCCTGAACCAGCATCCGTGGGTTTTTTCAGGCGCGATAAAGGATGTGAAGGGAAACCCGTCCCCCGGTGAGATCGTCGATGTGCGTCTGCCATCGGGGCGGTTTCTGGCACAGGGATACTGGAATCCCAAATCCCAGATTCAGGTTCGGCTGCTCACATGGTCGGATGCGCCGGTCAATAAGCGCTTCTGGCGGGATCAGCTCATCCGCGCTGTCGCGGGCCGCGCTCACATTCACGACTCGTCTGCCTATCGTCTCATCAACGCCGAAAACGATTTCCTGCCGGGGCTGATCGTTGACCTTTACCGCAGCCCGGATGCCGATGATACCTGGCTCGTGCTGCAGGCGCTGACTCTGGGTATCGACCAGCGCAAAGAAATGATCGCTGATCTGCTGATGGAGCTGATCCCGTGCCGAGGAGTCTATGAACGCAGTGACGTTGATGTGCGCGGCAAGGAAGGGCTTGCGCAGCATACCGGTGTGCTGAAGGGTGACGCGCCGCCAGAACGGCTGCCGATCTTCGAGGGCGAGACGCCGCTTCTGGCAGACCTGTATCGCGGGCACAAAACCGGTTTCTACCTGGATCAGCGTGTCAACCGAACAGCCGCCGCCGACATCATCCGTCATGAATTTGACAGCGATGCGTCCATCCTGAATCTGTTCAGCTATACAGGCGCTTTTGGCGCGCGCTGCCTCAGCCATGCCGCCACAAACCGGATCGTCAATGTGGATGCGTCGCGTGATGCGCTGGAGCTGGCTGAGTCGATCATTTCGCTTCAGCAGGCAGATGCTTCGCAGGTGGAGTACGTACAGGCGGATGTGTTCGCCTATCTGCGGGATATGGCCTCAGGGAATGAACGGCATGATCTGGTCATCCTCGACCCGCCGAAATTTGCCCACAATCAGGGACAGGTCGAAAAGGCAGCCCGCGGTTACAAGGACATCAATCTGAACGCTTTCCGCGTCGTCTCGCCGGGCGGCTATCTGATGACCTTTTCGTGTTCGGGGGCGATCAGCCGCGATCTGTTTCAGAAGATCGTCTTCGGCGCGCTGGCAGACAGCGGACGGCAGGCGCAGATCGTTCGCCATCTGAGCGCCGCCGATGATCACCCGATCGCGCTGACGTTTCCTGAAGGCGAGTACCTGAAAGGGCTGCTGCTGCGGGTCTACTGAGCTGCCAGCCGTTTGATCTTGCTGAAAGTCTCGACCCAACTGATACGGCTCAGTCCGAGTTTTTCACGTATCATGTCCGGATTTTCGCCATTCACGAAATCGCGGACGGCGCTCGTCCAGCGCATCATCTCAAACGAAATCTTGTGATCGATGCCGGCTTTCGTGCCGAGGTCATCCAGGATGTACTCCAGATTGCGCGCCGTACAGGTCATCAGGGAGGTCTGCGGATGATACTGCCCCACATATTCCGCCAGCACCGTCATCAGCACATCGCTGACCGGCAGTTTACGTTCCTGAAAAATATTGCGCGCGTTCTTGTGCCGCACGATGATCTGGCTCGGCTGCCCGCGCAGAATATCCGCGGGGGTCAGGCGCATCACTTCGCCTTTCTTCATGCCGGTTTCCAGCAGCAAACGAAACAGAAACTCTGGCCGGGCATCAGGCTTTTCACCCCGGCGCAGCGCTGAGGCGGCGTACAGCACACTTTCGACCTCGTCTGCGCTCAGAATGTCCTGAAGCGGAGCCTGACCACTGCGCTGAAGCACCGGCAGCGCCGGATCATGGGGGATCACTTCGTTAGCATGAAGCCATTTGAAATAGACCTTCAGCGTCGTCACCCGCCGTGCATACGATTTTCGGCTGCACGGAACGCCGCGCTCGAACTCCAACCAGTGAAGGAACCGGTTGAGGTGGGCCGTAGTCATTCTGCCGATCGTCTGCTCGTCGCCGCTGAACCCGATCAGAAGCTGAAGATCGCTGGTGAAGGCGTTGACCGTGTGAGCTGATTTCCCCTGCCGCTGCAAATACTGCTGAAAAATGCTGATCGTGGCGCTCAGCGGAGTCTGAGGAGTCAGATCTGCAACGGAAACCGGCGCAAATAAGGGTAGCTGGCGTGTCAGGCTCATCAAACGCTCCATCATCTCACAGAACCTGCCTCAGAAACAGCATAAACGTTCTACGCGCAGGTGTCAAGCCGCCTCAACGACGAAACGTCCAGCCGTCATCAGCATAGCGCTCTGTTTCAATCTGGTGTGCTCGTTCCAGCTCAGCGGCGCTCAGAGGCTCAGCGTGCATATCCGCATGCAGCGCATATGCCATCCCTTCGGCAAGAGCATCCGCCGCTTCCCGCCACTGAACTTCGCGCTCAGCCGCATCTGCCAGCGTCAGCGCCTGCTGCCGCACGTGGAGGATATCCTGGCTGCGCGCGTCCTCATCGGGATAGCGCAGCACCTGGCAAAGACGGGCAATATCTCCCGTCAACGGCAGCGTGCCATGCTGGAGCACCGCCTGCTGCCGGCGCAGTTGCGCGCTGCCGATCAGCTTACGCCCGCCAAACGTGATCTCAAACCTGCCGGGCTGATCAAAACACACGGGCGAAATCGATTTTTCATGCATGTCTGCATCGGAAAACGCAGTGTCGAGAGCGAGCCGGCGCATCCCATCCATCAGCCCTTCACTGATGCGCCGGTAACTCTCCAGTACCCCGCCAGCCGCCAGCGGATGATCTGCCGGAAACGACAGGCTGTACGTCAGTTCATCAACATGCAGGATGGCGCGCCCGCCCGTTGGACGCCGCACCAGATCCCAGCCGAACTGAGCCAGACGTTCCTGATCGACCGCGCTAGCGCGCTGTCCATAGCCCAGCGACACACAAGGCGGATGCCAGCCGTACAGTCGAAGCGTAGGCGGCTGTGCCTCGCTGGAGACAGATTCCATGATGGCTTCGTCTATCGCCATGTTCTCAGCGCCGTGACGAGTCGGCAAGTCGTAGATCAAGCGCCATGCCCTGCCCCATTGACGCATAATTCTGCCCCACCTATACTAGCCTTAGTGCAGTGTTCTATTGTGAGTGGTCATTAACCTGATGGCAAACCGCTGGACTGACGACAACAAGACAATTCCATCACCGACCATCTATGCACCGACCACCCCGATAGCGACCCCAACCCCGCCGCCTGTCGTCGATCGAGATACTGCCGCCCGCGAACGTATGCGCCGCCGTCGGGTACGTTCACGACGACGAAGTTCGGACTGGGCATGGGTGGTGATTGCGGGAGCCATGCTGAGCGTCGTGATCATCGTCAGTATGAGCATGACGTTTATCCTGCGCGCTACGCAGGATGGCGTTGCTGTGCTGCCGACAGCCGCCGCCAACCTGCCCACCCCCGTCAACGCCCGGCAGGATCTGGCAGCGCTGGCCAATATCGGCGCGGGCGATCTGGTTACGCTCGATGATGGGCGAAGCATCGTCCTCACGCCCTGGGATGGCTCGTCTCGCTACACCGTTCTGGTGATGGGGCTTGACCGTCGCCCCCATGAGCGCGGTCTGACCTACCGCACCGATACCATGATGCTCGTCAGCATCGACCCGACCAACCGGTCAGTCGGCATTCTGAGCATCCCGCGCGACCTGTACGTCGATGTCCCCGGCTATGGGGAACTTCAGCGCATCAACAGCGCTATGGTGCTCGGCGAGCTTCAGCAGCCGGGGTACGGACCGACGCTCACCATGCAGACCGTTCAGTACAATCTCGGCATTCGCGTGTATGACTATGTGCTGATGGACTTCAATGCCGTCATCTCGCTGATCGATCTGCTCGGCGGCGTGGATATCGTCCTTGAGCGGGATATCATCGATTACGAATATCCCGACATGTATTTCGGCTATGATCCGCTGATCCTGCGCGCCGGGCCCCAGCACCTTGACGGCGCGACGGCGCTCAAATTTGCGCGCACCCGCCACGGCGATAACGACTTCGAGCGGGCGCGCCGCCAGCAGCAGCTTCTGTATGCGCTGCGTGATCGGGTGCTCAGTGCCAACATGCTGCCGCAGCTTATCATCCAGTCACCAAGTATTCTGAGCGCGCTGAACAACAACCTCTACACCAGCCTGACGGTGGATCGCATCATTCAGCTTGGACTGTATCTGCGCGATATCCCGACCAACAATATCCGGACCGGCGTGATCGATGGCGATTATCTGGCAGGGTATGTGACGCAGAGCGGGGCACAGGTGCTGGTTCCACGGCGGAGCATCCTCAGCAATCTGCTGACTGAAGTCTTCGGTCCGAATTACTCGGAATAGCAGAGTACCTCACCGGAGAACAACAACGGCGCTCCCAGAATATGGAAGCGCCGTTCTCTTATGGCACAAAATCCCCGCTGTGCCGTGCGTGCGCTGTCTTGAACCTGCTCTCGCAGGTGGGAGGTATTACTTCCTTCGGGTCTTGACCGACGCAGGTCTATCACCTTACAGAAATAGCTTACATCCCGAACAAAGACTGTTGGCTCAAGACGGGTTTGCGCCTCATCACGAGCACAGCAGGATACATTCTGTTATACCAGCCGAAACCTTTCGGGTAAAGGGTGCTTTTGTCCCCTGAGTCCGTTATAGTTATCTCTTAACGATAGGACGACATTTCTTCAAAAAAGGTTATTGAGATGGACAAACTTATGAAAGCGGCAGTCGCAGAGATCCTCGGCACGTTCACGCTCGTGTTTATCGGCGGCATGGCGGTCGTTCTGGCAGGGCAGATTGAGGGAGTCGGTCCCCTCGCTGTCGTCGTGCCGGCGCTGGCTCATGGTCTGGCGCTGATGCACATCGTTTACGCCTACGGCTCGATTTCCGGCGCTCATGTCAACCCGGCGGTGACGGCGGGCTTGCTCGTGGGGCGCAGGATCACCATCAATCAGGCAGTCTATTACTGGGTGGCTCAGTTTGCGGGCGCGATCATCGCCGCGATCGTGATCAGCGTTATCGTTGGCAGCGGAACGAACCTGGGGCAAACAACAGGCAGCCTGACGGCGAGCAATATCGGCTCTGCCGTGGTGCTTGAGTTCATCCTGACCTTCTTCCTAGTGACCATTGTCTATCAGGCGGCGGTCTATGGCAAAGCTGGGCATGCAGCCGGTCTGGCGATCGGGCTGACGCTTGCGGCAGCCATCTTCGCAGGTGGCCCGTTCACGGGAGCCTCGCTCAACCCGGCACGCACGCTGGGTCCCGCCCTGATCGCTGGCGATCTCTCTTACGTCCTGCCTTATCTGATCGCCATTTTCCTCGGCGGAATTGCCGCGGGCTTTCTGCACTCCACGCTGCTCGCTCCGGAAGCGGACGCCGCAGACAACAGCGCCAAAAAGCCAGCCAGCAGAAAACGCTGAGTTTTACACGCCCAAAACCATGAAACAGAAACAGGCGCTCCGTCTGGGCGCGCCTGTTTTTTACGTTCTGAACAGCGTCGTCGAAATCAGCCCTGCTCGTCTTCTGGCAGTTCGACGCGAATGAACAACTCTTCCAGTTGGCGCGGTTCTGGCAAGGACGGCGCATGCGCCATAATGTCCGCACCTTTCTGGGTTTTCGGGAAGGCGATCACCTCGCGGATATTGGGTTCGCCCGCCAGCACCATCGCCAGCCGGTCAATCCCGGATGCGATCCCCCCGTGCGGCGGCGTGCCATACTCAAAGGCTTCCAGCATATGCCCGAACTGCTCGCGTGCATGTTCCATCGTCTGCCCGATCAGCGGGAAGATTTTCTCTTGCAGCGCGCGATCGTGGATGCGGATGCTGCCGCCAGCCACCTCATAGCCGTTGCACGCAAGGTCATACTGCGAACCACGCGCCGAGCCGGGATCCGTATCCAGCAGGGACACATCTTCCGGCACAGGCATTGTGAACATATGCTGAGACGGGTCCCAGCGATTTTCTTCTTCGTTCCAGTAGAACATCGGGAAATCAATGATCCAGCAGAACGCCAGCACGTTCGGATCGGTCAGATTCAGCTCACGGGCGATATGCTGGCGCAGCGCATCCGTGACCGCCCAGACGATCTCGCGCTTGTCAGACATGAACAGCAGCAGGTCGCCCGGCTGTGCGCCGACCCGTTCAAACAGTTCGAGCTTCTGCTCCACCGTAAAGAACTTGCCAATCGGGCCCTTGACCTCGCCATCTTCTGTTTCCGGCAGCGCCATCCATGCCAGCCCTCGCGCTCCCGCGCCGCGAGCCAGCGTTTCCAGTTCCTCTGCCAGCGCACGCAGCGCGGTTCCGCTGCGGATGCCCATGCCCGGCGCGCGAAGCACGCGCACAGGCTTGCCTTCAGCGACATTGTTCACAAATACGCTGAAGCCGCTCTTGCCTGCCAGATCGCTGATATCGATCGCTTCCAGGCCGTAGCGGAGATCCGGCTTGTCGGAGCCGTAGCGATCCATGGCATCCTGATAGCGCAGACGCGGAAACGGTTTGTAGAGCGGCGAAATGCCTGCCACCTGCTCGCAGACGGCGATCATCATGCTTTCGATCAGCTCCATGATGTCCTCGCGCTGAACGAAGCTCATTTCCAGGTCAAGCTGTGTGAACTCCGGCTGACGATCGCCGCGCAGGTCCTCGTCCCGGAAGCAGCGCGCTATCTGAAAATATCGCTCGATGCCCGCGACCATCAGAAGCTGCTTGAGCTGCTGCGGGCTTTGCGGCAGCGCATAAAAATGCCCCGGATTCAGACGGCTGGGCACAAGGAAATCGCGCGCGCCTTCAGGCGTCGTTTTAAAGAGAATCGGCGTTTCGATTTCAATGAAGCCTCGCTCATCCAGATAGTCGCGAATGAACTTGACGATCCTATGGCGCAGGATGATGTTGCGCTGCATGCGAGGGCGGCGCAGATCGAGATAGCGATAGCGCATGCGCTCCACCTCGTCGATCTTTTCGTCCTTGTTGATGTAGAACGGCGGCGTCTTCGAAGCGTTTAACAGCGTGATCTCGGTGGCGATGACTTCAATCTCACCCGTGTCGAGTTTTGGGTTCACCGTACCTTCAGGGCGAATACGAACGCGACCCTTCACCTGAAGAACGTATTCGTTGCGGGCGCTGCTGGCAACGGTGTGAGCGGCAGGCGCATCTTCCTGGTTGACCACAACCTGGGTGATCCCCCAGCGATCGCGCAGATCGATAAAGATCAGCCCACCCTGATCACGGCGAATATTGACCCACCCCGCCAAGACAACTTCCTGACCGTCATGCGTAGGGCGAAGTTCCCCGCAGTTAAACGTCTTCAACATCGTCGAGCCTCGGTTGACTGCTGAATAAATGGGTAGTGGGACACAGCGGTCCATTCGCGGGTAGCATAGCATGACGATGCGCAAAAAAACACCCCTTCTCAACCGGGGAAAAGGGGTGCGGATGACCTGCGGGAACAGACCGTTCAGACGTGATGCATATAGCTTCCGGCAAGCTGGCGGTCTACCCAGCCTGCAATGCGTGGATAGCGATAGTCTCGTCCGTTGTAGGTCTCGATGGCGGCGATCGTCCCCAGGATGAGCATTGCCACGGGCATGAGCGCAACCACCAGACCGAGCAGGATGCCCACAACCCCCCAGACAGGGACAAGAATGAAGCCGACCAGCACCAGCATGAGGACGAGCGCGACGATCATGCCGATCCCCCACACGATGCCGCCAACGACTCCAAGCACAAGCGCGCCGAGCGTGCCGACAAGCTGAAGCGTGAAAGCCTGAAGGGCATGGAACGCCACATAGTCCGAACGTTTGCGGAAGATGAAGAAGATGATGAGCGGGATGAAAATGCTCAGCGGCACGATCGTCCCCGCCGAAATGACGCCCGCAAACAGCGTCAGCCAGACGCTGCCATGCGCAACGGCCGCCCACAGGCGATCATCATCACTCAGTGACAGTGTGCTGTAGCTGCGCGGCGCATTCCGCCGTGTCGGCAGGGCGCGCTCGCCGCGTGGCGGAACACGACCCACGTCCATATAGTCGGACTCAGGTGGCGGCGTTCGGCGATAGCGTGTCTCGTACTCACGCACCACGGCATCATCTGCGCTGTCCGTCACCACTCGCGCACGGCTTGTATCCGCAGCGCCGGGGCTGGAGAGCCGCGAAACGCGCGCGCTTTCATTATCTGGCGTGCCGCCCGTATCCGGGTTCCGGGACGCGCGCTCACCCTCTGACGAAGCGTCCGGCATGATCACATCATCACTCATGTTCGGTCATCCTTACGTATCAACTGCCTATTGTAATACTTTATACGCGGCAGCATCGCAAAAGTTTCGCAGAGCGTGATATAATGCCGCCCATGTTTTCGACGACCTTCACCCTTTCGAAAAGACTGCTGGGCTGGCTGCTGTTGATCGGCGGCATTACGGCATTTGCCGGCATTCTGGCGATCGACGTGATCGACGCTGGACGCGAAGGCGGCATCGGGCCAGCACAGCAGATTGCGCTGGGCGGCTGTGTGCTGATGGCGCTCGTCGGTTTAAGCCTGATCCCGCTCGGCAAGACACCTGCCTGAACCGATGGATACCACGCTTTCATCAAAGAGCGCCCAAGCAGCGCCCGCTCATACCATCCTGAACACTGCCAGCCGGGTGCTGATGTGGGCAGCCCTGATCGTGCTGTGCTTCCACCTGATCGTCTACATGGTCTACGCCGCCAACCTGATTCAGTTCCCCTTTGACTACGATCAGGGTGAAGGGTTTGAGCTGGTCGATACGATCCTGTTCAGCCAGGGGCGTTTTCCTTACCTCGACACAGACGTTTATCCCTTCTATTCCAGCAACTATCCTCCGCTGTTTCACGTGATGGCGGCGCCATTCGTCTGGCTGTTCGGTCCGGCGTACTGGTACGGACGCCTGCTCGGTTTCCTGGGCACGCTGATCACCGCCAGCGCGATCGCGCTCGCCGTTTATCGGGATGGCGGCAGGCATCGCTGGATCGCGCTGCTTTCGGGTCTCGCATTTCTCGCCTCGAACACGGTCTATCATATCGGGCCGCTGTTCCGCCAGCACATGACGATGGTGATGTTCGAGATGCTCGCGGTGCTGGTACTCGCCAATGCCAATGAAATCCCGGATCAGGGCAAGCGCAGGCGAACGATCGCCGTCGGGCTGGCGCTGATTCTGGCAGCAGGCTTCACCAAACAGCTTGCGCTCGCCAGCGCCGTCGGCATCTTCGTCTTTCTGTTCATCCGTCAGCCGCGCAGAGCGCTGGTCTCCGGCGTGGTGTTTTCGATCGCGGGCATCGCCTTATTCGCGTGGATGACGATTGCCACGAATGGCCAGTGGTGGCTCCAGACGATCAGCGCCAACATCAACGACTATTACCCTGATCAGACGGCAGGGCTGTTCCGGTTATGGTTTGGCCTGCACGGGTTCCTGATCGTCCCCGCGCTGCTGTATGCGGCGTATGAGCTGTACTTCAGCCGCCTGTCGATCTACGCGATCTGGTTCGTGGCGGCGGTCGCCAACAGCGTCCTTTCCGGCAAGTGGGGAGCCGGCGACAGTTACTTCGCCACGGCTATCGCCGCAACCTGCGTTCTGAGCGGCTTGTTCGCGTCCCGGTGGCTGAACCGCACGTGGGATTTCCCTGTAAATTATCTGAGCCGGATCGTCATCTTTCCGCTGCGACGCCTTGCCCCGCTGGTCAGCCGCGCCGCCCTGGTTGCAGTGCCGCTCATGTATCTCGGCTATGGCGCGGCAACCCTCAAAATGCCAACCACGCTGCCCGTGTTCTCCACCATCGCGCAGATCCTCAATGTGCAGCCGAATGCGCTGAACGGTTTTTATGACTCTGCGGGCAGGATCGCCGGCGGCTATGCCGACATCGGACATCTGACCACAGAAGCAGATATTGAGGCGGGCTGGCGCATCGTTGAGCGGGTGCGCGCCGCACAAGGCCCCGTCCTGAGCGAGGAAGCAGCCTTCAGCCTGCTGGCGGGCAGAGATGTGATCACCAACCCGACCCAACTGCTCAACCTGTATTTGAACAACGCCTGGGATTCAACGGGTCTGGTAGCGATGATCAATAACCGGGAGTTCGCGCTCATCATCTTCCGGGCACAGTTCTACCCGGATCCGGTGCTGCGCGCCGTGGCGGCAAATTACCGGCACACAGAGACGATCCTGATGAACGGGTTTGAGTATCTTCTGCTCACGCCACTGGCTGAGGATTAAGTGTGCTCATCCCGGTTGAAGGGGTTATTGGCAGCCTGTCTCGACCGGGGGCTGACCATGGAGATCGGACGCCGCTGACGCAGAAAATCGCTCTCCGCCTTGACCTGTTTCATCAGGCTTTGAACGGACTGCTCCAGCATATCCAGTGAAACGTCGGTTCGATGCTCGTGCGCAGCCAGCATGCGCGCGTACAGCGCCACCTCGCGCACAAATGCGCCGGGCTGATCCACCAACTGCGGCACTACTGCACCGTGAACATCGCGCCACTGCTTCGCCATGTAATGCCGAAGCATCTTTTCCGCCTGTTCCTCGTCCTGGATCGTCGGGATCACAAAGATGCGATCCAGCCGCCCCGGACGCTTGGCGATCCGTTCGTCGATCGCTTCCGGATAGTTCGTCGTGGCCAGCAGCAGCGCCCCCTTCGGGTTATTGGGCGACTCGATTCCGTCCAGCACGTTCAGGATGCGCGCCTTGTCGTCACCCTGCAAATAGGCGTCAAGCTCCTCGACGATCAGCAGTACCGGATACCGCGCTGCGCTGACCGCGTGGAGCGCCCGCTGAATCTTCTCGAACGACGCGCCATCCCGATCAGCGCCGCTGACGTAGACGACCACCCTGCCCTTCTTGATGGCCCGCTTCGCCATGGCGGCGCAGAGCATAGTCTTGCCGGTTCCGGGGATGCCTGCCAGCAGAAGCTTGCGGAAAGGCGGCAGCTTAAGCTCACGGTAGATATCCACACCCTGAGCGAAAAATGCTTCCATGTCATCAAGGATTTTCGCTTTCAGCGTATCCGGCAGGATGACATCTTCCCAATCCACCGTCGGGTCGAAGAACGCATCTGTACCACCGATGATATACACATCGCGTCTGCGCCGGATCCTTGGGCGAACCGCGCGCCCACACAGCATTTCGAACGCTGCCCATGCCTCAAGCATATCGGCGGGAACAAGGGCAATGGCGGTCAGATCCTGTGAGTCATCGTTGACATAGGTGCTGGCGTAGATGACTTCAAACGGCTTGCCTGAGTCGGTGAACTGGAAGGCGTAAGCGCCTGCGCTTGACGTGAGCACCATCCGGCGTCCGCGTGAGCCGAAATCACTGATCGGAACCACCACCGGGCAATCCAGCGCCTCCAGCCCGGCATAGCGAACTTTCCCGCGGATGTGCCGTCCCGGCTTCATGGCATTCTGAGCGATCTTGTTGCTGCATTCTGCGCTTGCCCACAGCGTGATGAAGTCGCGATCCGGAGAGCGCTGCGCCCACGCGCCGCGCGCCCACTCTACCAGACGCTCATACTGCATCTGTTCAGGCGTCAGTTTGGTTTTACATGTTTCCTTGCGAACTTTCCTGAGCAAGGAGCCATTGGATTCCGGAGTTTTGTTTTTGCTCGCCATATCTCTCACAGCCGTTGACAGCAAACTCATTATATGAGCGAATTCTCGAATCGGGTATGATTGACCTGCCGTACTTTCGGGAGAATCATGCATGTCAACTGTCTATGTGACGCATCCGCGCTACGTTGAGCATCACCTGGCTGAACACCCTGAACACGCCGGGCGCATCCGCGCCGTCTGGCAGCGCATGGGCGAAAGCGGCCTGCTTCCCCGGCTGCACGTGATGGAGGCGGTTCCCGTAACCGACGACCAGATCGCCGCCGTCCATACCGAAGAATACATCGCTCTGCTCAGCCACATCAGCACGCTGGAGCGCATGGTTCGGCTGGATGCGGATACCTACGCCGCGCCTGTCTCGGTGGAGATCGCAAAACTTTCCGCTGGCGCGCTGACTACCGCGGTCGATGTCATCTTCAGCGGTCAGGCAGTGAATGGGGTCGCCGCCTGCCGTCCGCCGGGTCATCATGCCATCGCGGAACGCGGGATGGGCTTCTGCCTGCTGAGCAACGTCGCCATCGCGGCGCGTCATGCGCAGCAGCGCTATGGCATCGAGCGCGTCATGGTGGTCGATTATGACGTACATCATGGAAATGGCACGGAAGCGATCTTCTACGACGATCCATCAGTGCTGTTCATCTCGACGCACCAGCACCCCCTCTATCCCGGCACGGGCGCGGTTCATGACACAGGTACAGGGCGCGGTCTGGGCTATACCATCAATATTCCACTGCCCGCGGGCGTTGGCGACACAGGTTACGCAGAGGTTTTTGAGCAGGTGATCTGGCGCGCAGCCCGGCGTTATCAGCCGGAACTCATCCTCGTTTCCGCCGGTTTTGACGGGCACTGGAAGGATCCGCTGGCGGGCATGAAGCTGACGCTTGCCGGTTACGCGCGCCTGACATCCGAGCTGAAGCAGATGGCGGACGAGCTGTGCGGCGGTCGCATTCTGTTCGCCATGGAAGGCGGCTACAATCTGGACGCCATCAGCCACGGCATGACCAACATTGCGCGGATCCTGATCGGCGAAGCGCCGATCGACCCGATGGGCGCGCCGGCGCTGCCTCGCGGAGAGACCTCAGCCGCCGCCGTAATCGCTGAAGTCCGCGCCGCTCACCGTCTGTAACACACTACCTGAGATCTTCAATCCCCTTGCGGAGCGTTTCGATCTGGTCAAGGTGCGCCGTGAGCGCCTGCTGCTGCTCAGAATAGCGCGCTGCCAGCACATCCAGCCGGCTGAAGAACGGCGTCAGCACCTGATTGCCATACTGCACCAGCCGGTTGCGTTCGCGCTGGGTCAGGCTGTCGAGCGCGTCATG
>SZPD01000093.1 GCA_030263515.1 Anaerolineae bacterium CFX9
GGCGCGGGCACGCATCCCGGAGCCGGGCTTCCGGGCGTGCTGTCCTCATCGATCATCGCGGAGAACCTGATCGCCGATGTCGAGCCGGATGTGGCGCGCCGAAGCACACCGGTGGCGTCAATCCTGCCAGTGATGGCATAATCCTTTTTATCCGCTTGCGCATGAAGTCGGGGGAAGCCATGACACTGCACCAGCCAACGTGGGAAACCACGCTGCTTGACTGGGCAACCACAGCGCTGAGCACACAGATACCGGAGCGCAAGCAGCTTGCCGAGAGCGATACGCTCGACGCAGCTTACCGGTACTGCGCGGCGCTGACGCGCCAGCACAGCAAGACCTTCTATCTGGCCAGCGGTCTGCTGCCTGCCGAGCAGCGCCGGGCGACCCGCGCGCTGTATGCCTTCTGCCGCGTGACAGATAACATCGTGGATGAAGCGGCGAACGATTATGATCGCAAGGTGGATCTGACGCGCTGGCGGCGGCTTCTGCGCGAGGAACATCCGTCTCCCTGTGAGTATGTCACTTTGGCATGGGCAGATGCGCGGGCGCATTACAACATTCCCAGCGGCTATGCCGAGCAGTTGATCGACGGCGTGGCACGCGATATCGAGCAGACGCGCTATACAACGTTTGATGAGCTGGCCGCCTACTCGTATGGTGTCGCTTCGACGGTTGGGCTGATGGCGATGCACATCATCGGCTTCGCAGGCGAGCAGGCGCTGCCCTATGCCGTCAAGCTGGGCGTTGCGCTCCAGATGACCAACATCCTGCGCGATATCAGCGAGGACTGGGAACGCGGGCGCGTTTACCTGCCGCAGGAAGAACTGGCTGCCTTCGGGCTGGATGAGGGCGTGATTGCAGAAAAGCGCTGGGATCATCCGCGCTGGGCAGAATTCATGCGCTTTCAGATCGAGCGCAACCGCCGCCTGTACGACGAAGGGTTCCCCGGCATCGCGCTGCTCAATGCTGAAGGGCGGTTCGCCATCGCGGCGGCGGCTGAGCTTTACCGCGCCATCCTCAGCGATATTGAGGCGCACCGCTATGATGTGTTTTCGCGTCGTGCCAGTCTTTCCGCGGCCAGCAAGGCAGTTCGGCTGCCGATGATCTGGTGGCGCAGCCGCACGACAGCGCTCTGAAACACGGTCTTTTTTTCACATGCTGTTTTATCAACGCCGAGCCGGTCTCGGCGTTTTTGCTGCCCGGCGCATCGGTTAGAATGGTCGGCAGCCGTTTATTTTATAGAGAACAGGGAGAGCGGGATGAAGATCGGTGTGGTGGGCAGTGGACTGGTGGGCGCATCAGCGGCGTATGCGCTGATCATGCGCGGCGTGGGGCGTGAGATCGTCCTGGTGGATAAGAACGAAAAGCGCGCACTGGCAGAAGCCGATGATCTTTTTCACGCGGTTCCCTTTGCCGAGCCGCTGACCGTGCGCTCCGGGGCGTATGCTGATCTGGCGGGCTGCCGCGCGGTCATCATGGCGGCGGGCGTCAATCAGAAACCGGGCGAGACTCGCCTCCAACTGCTGGAACGGAATGCTGCCGTCTTTCGCGAGGTCATCCCGAACATCGTCCAGCATGCGCCGGGCGCGATCATCGTCGTCGCCACCAATCCGGTGGATGTGATGACACACCTGACCGCGCAGATCGCCGCGCAGCACGGCGTCCCGCGCGAGCGTGTTCTCGGCAGTGGCACGACACTGGATACTGCCCGTTTCCGCGCGCTGTTGGGGCGGCATCTGCGCGTCGATGCGCAGCATGTGCATGCCTATGTCATCGGCGAGCATGGCGACAGCGAAGTGCTGACGTGGTCGCTGGTGAGCGTGGGCGGCATCCCGCTGCTGGATTACGTCAACCAGTTCGACATCCAGCCGCTTGACGATACGGTACGCGCCGCCATCGATGAAGCCGTTCGCCGGGCAGCTTACCGCATCATCGAGGGCAAGGGCGCGACGTATTACGGCATCGGGAGTGCCCTGGCGCGTATCATCGACGTGATCACACACGGGCAGGAAGCCATCATGACCGTGTGCGGGCCGATCGATGAGGTTGAGGGGGTCAGGGATGTAACTGTGGCGCTGCCGCGCAAGCTCTCTGGTGAGGGCATCGGCGCGGTGCTGCCCCTGCCGATCAACGCGCAGGAACGTGAGGGACTGCGCCGGAGCGCACAGATCGTCCGCGATGCGATCTCGTCTCTGGGTTGAGCAGCGGTTGTAGAATGGACGTAAGCTTGAATAAGCGGGATGACAGGCGATGACGATTGAAGTCAGGCGCATGACCGTCGATCAGTTTGAAGCGTTTGCGGATACGCCAGAAAACGCGGATCGGCTGCTGGAGCTTATCGACGGAGAGATCAGCGAGAAGACGCCGACTGAAAATCACGGGATTTATTGTCCCGAATATCGGCGGTGAACTGCGTGCGTTCGTGCTCGCGCATGATCCGGGGCGTGTGGGCGTCGAGATCCCGCACCGCAGCCCGTACGACGCATATAACGCCCGTATTCCTGATATTTCGTTCACCAGCAAGGCTCGCCTGAGCGATGTGGTCACACGTGGATCTGTGCCTCAGCTCCCCGATCTGGCGGTTGAGGTCAAATCGCGGGACGATTCCTATTTGCAGATGCGCGCCAAAGCTGCCTGGTTTCTCGCTGCCGCTGGATGTCATCTTCAGGTCGGACTAACCGTGAGTTTGATCCGTATGGCAGCGCAACGGTGGGGGTGATCGTCTTCTTTGCTGCCCTGGTCGTGCTGCACACCCTCTCTATGCGCTCTTTGCAGAAGTGCGTGATCGGGATCTGCGGCGCTGGCGCATTGTGGAACGGCTCGATCACATGCCAGAATCGCGCCAGTCGCTCGTCACTTTGCTCATGGAGGCAGATGGTGAAATCCCGGACGCCTTAGATCAAAAGAGGATGGGCGAGATCAACCCATCCTCTTTTTGTTCCCGTCAAATTTACACCGGCTCATCATCCGGATCGTCGATGTCGTCCGGCTCCGGCACTTCCTCCACCAGCCCGAAGCGGCGCTGGCGGTGACTGTATTCATCGAGCGCTTTGCGCAGCTCATTCTCATCAAAATCAGGCCAGTAGACCGGGGTTGCGTAGTATTCTGCATAGGCCGCCTGCCAGAGCAGGAAATTGCTCACCCGCAGCTCGCCGCTGGTGCGGATGATCAGGTCGGGATCGGGCAGTCCGCTGGTGTAGATGTGATCGCTGATCGTCGCTTCGGTGATCTGTTCCGGCGGAATGCCTTCCGCGACGATTTTACGCACCGCGCGCACGATCTCATCTCGCCCGCCGTAGTTAAAGGCGACGTTCAGGATCAATCGTGAGTTATTTTTCGTTTTCTCAACCGACTGCTGAATCTTCTTCTGCAGGCGCGGATGCACGCCCTCCAGCTCGCCGAGATGACGGATCTGAACGCCGTTTTTATGCAGCTCGTTCAGCTCGCGGTCGATGAACAGTTCCAGGAAACGCATCAGCATCCGTACTTCGTGCTGCGGCCGGTTCCAGTTCTCTGTCGAGAAGGCGTAGATCGTCAGGATCTCGATCCCTTCCTCAACGCTGGCGCGCAGGATGCGGCGCAGATTTTCCACCCCCTGCCGGTGACCCTCTGAACGCGGCAGACCGTGGGATTTCGCCCAACGACCGTTGCCATCCATGATGATGGCGACATGGCGCGGCGTGCGCTGGCGCTGTGGCGTGCCCGTCACGGTGACTTTATCTGGCGTGATTGCGACCATACGACGGCTTCTGGCGTCCCCCCGAACCTTTCACCCTAAAGGGCGAGAATATCATGTTCCTTCTGTTTGCCGAGTTCATCAATCTCGGCGATGAATTTGTCCGTCAGTTTCTGCACTTCCGCCTGCCCGCGCTCGGCTTCATCCTCAGAGATCATCTTTTCCTTCTCAAACTCCTTGAGGTCGTCGTTGCAGTTGCGGCGGATATTGCGGATGGCGATCCGGCTCTCTTCCAGCCGCTTGTGCAGAAACTTGACCAGCTCCTGGCGGCGTTCCCGCGTCAGCGCCGGCATGTTCAGGCGGATCGCGTCTGCCTCGACCTGTGGGTTGAGGTGCAGATCAGAGACCTGGATCGCCTTCTCGATCGCCTTGATCGCCGTCTTATCGAACGGGCGGATCAGGATCTGCATGGGTTCAGGTGTGCCGATGGAGGCGAGCTGGCGAAGTTCTGTCTCCTGACCATAGTAATCGACTGTCAGCCGTTCAACCAACGCAGGGCTGGCGCGCCCGCCGCGCATGCCGTGCAGGTCCTGCTCCAGCACCGAGACCGCGGCTTTCATCTTCTGCTTTGCTTCACTGATGACATCGTCTACCATAATATTCACCTGCCTTGCATCATACACCTAAATGAAACAGATTCCCCAAAAAGGTCACGTCCGGCGGGTGCGCTGAACGCCGCCCCGATTGAAACGTCTGCCGCGCGATCACGTCACCCTAATTCCTGGGTGAACGCGCCGCTCACTGCGCGCGTTTGCCTGCGTCCGGTTTGGAACCGGCGTGCGCCCAGCCGCTCCAGCCGCGCGCCTGCCACGCCGCATAGAGCGCGATTGAGCCGACCGTCGCCACGTTCAGGCTGGCGACTGTGCCGCGCATCGGCAGGCATACCAGAAGATCACAGGTATCGCGGACGAGGCGGCGCATGCCTTCGCCTTCGCTGCCGAGGACGATGCCGATCGGCATGTTCAGATCGGTGCGGTCGATCGGGGGCACGTTCGGCCCGATATCCAGCCCGACCATCCAGACATCCTGCGACTTGAGGTCCTTCATCGTCTGGACGAGGTTGGTCACCTGCACCACCTGAAGATGCTCAACCGCGCCTGACGAGGCATTGACCACGGCAGGCGTCACCGCCACGCTGCGGCGCTCCTGGATGATCACGCCGTGTACCCCGACGGCGTCCGCGATGCGCAGCAGCACGCCGACGTTTTGCGGATCCTTGAGCAGATCGAGCAGCAGCAGAAACGGCTTTTCGCCGCGCTTTGCCGCCACATCGAGGACATCCTCAATATCGACATACGGGTACGGGCTGACGCGCAGAACCATGTTCTGGTGATTGGCTCCGTTGGCGAGATCATCGATGATGCGGCGTGGCACACGCTTGATTTTGACGCCGCGATCCTGCGCAGTACTGGTGATCTCGGCGACGATGCCTTTTTCCTCGACGGTATCGGTCAGCAGAAGCTGCTCGAACTGCCGCCTTCCCGCGCGCAGCGATTCCATGATCGCCCAGTGTCCAAAGATGAATTCCGCCATGTCTTCCGCATCCTCAGGGCACGCCGTGATCGCGTGCGTGCCGTTTGCGCTTTATGTCCCGATTTTCCAGAGTGTGCCGTCTGCGCGATCTTCCAGCACCACGCCGATTTTGAGCAGTTCATCGCGGATTCGGTCGCTTTCCGCCCAGTTTTTGGCGGCGCGCGCCTGCGCCCGCAGGCTGATCAGCAGTTCGATCAGCGCGGCTTCGCGCGAGGCATTCCCCCCCTGCGCGGCATCCGCTTTGGGGATAATGCCTAGCACACTGCCGCCCAGATCGGCATAGGCTTCGTCGATCGCCCTGAGCACGTTCAGCCCGACTGCCTGACCGCTGTTGAGCAGCGCGTTGACTTCCCGCGTCAGCTCCTGGAGGGCGGCGATCGCCAGCGGCGTATTGAAGTCGTCATCCATTGCTTCTGTGAAGGCGGCGCGCGCTTCCTCGACCCGTGCTATGAAAGCGTTCGAATCGTCGCTTTCCGGCGCGCTGTTCATGGCGCGCTGCGTCAGGCGGCAGGCATTGGCGATGCGTTCCCAGCCGCGCAGAGCTGAGGTCATCGCCTCGTCGCTGTAATCGAGTGGGTTGCTGTAGTGTACGCCGAGCAGGAACATCCGCACCGCTTCTGCGGGGTACTGCCTGAGCACATCTGCGACGGTGGTGAAATTGCCGAGGCTCTTGCTCATCTTGACGCCATCGACGGTGAGGCTGCCCACCAGCATCCAGTAGCGCGCAAATTCGGCATCATTGGCGCATTCGCTCTGCGCGATCTCGCTTTCATTGTGCGGGAAGATGTTGTCGATGCCGCCGCCGTGAATGTCGAACGTCGCGCCGAGATACTTGAGCGCCATCGCCGAGCATTCGATGTGCCAGCCGGGGAAACCTTCTCCCCACGGGCTGTCCCAGCGCAGGATGTGTTCCGGCTCGGCAAACTTCCACAGGGCAAAGTCTTCGGGGTTACGCTTTTCGCCGCGGACGGCTTCCCGCGTGCCGGCGGTCTGTTCCTCGATCCGCCGGTTGGACAGCTTGCCATAGTCCGGATCGGTGGTGACATCGAAGTAGACGTTGCCGCCAACGGCATAGGCGTGCCCCTTGGCGATCAGCGTCTCGATCATCTTGATCTGTTCAGGGATGTGCCCGCTGGCGCGCGGATTCAGGTCTGCGCGGATGACACCGAGCGCGTCCATCGCCTCAAAGTAGCTGCGCGTGTAGTATTCCGCCAGCACCATCGGCTTGGACTGTGTTTGCGCCGCCTTCTTGAGCATGCGGTCTTCGCCGCTGTCAAGCAGATGCCCAACGTCGGTGATATTTTCGACGTGCAGCACCTGATAGCCCAGATAGCGGAAATAGCGCACGACGATATCGAAGGCCACTTCCTTTTTGGCATGACCGATATGCGGGTGGTCGTAGACCGTGGGGCCGCAGACATACATGCCCACTTTGCCCGGTTCAAGCGGAACAAATTCCTGTTTTTCTCGCCCCAATACATTAAAAATCCGCAGTGCCATCGCGTTGTTTTCCTGAGAGATGCCGGACAACCAGTGACCGTGATTGTATCGTATGACGAAAGGTTTGTAGAGGATATGCTGCTGAACCGGCGCGAAGGCCCGTGCATTCTGGCGACTTGTGTTTATACTGTGAATATATCGGCAGGCAAACCTGTGAGGGGAATGCCGGGTGGACGAAACAGCGACGCGCCGTATCCCTGGCCGGGGGGCGCAGTTCATCGCGCTGACCGTGATCGTTGTGATTGCGCTGTCTGCTGCCGTTCTGGCGCATGAAATTTATCTGCGCGCGGTGCAGGAACCGCTTTGCCGCAGCTATGCCGCCGGGCATGACATCGATGTGACCTCTGCTCAACTGGAGAGCGTGACCCCCGTCTCCAGCAGATTCTTCGTCCGGACGCACACCTGCACCTTCTGGTTGCCGTCCGCTGAAACGCGCATCGTGGTCGAGTTTGAGGCTGAGGCGACTCCTTACCTTGCCGATACGATGCAGATCATCAGCATGGTCTGCGCCTTCCTGTGCGCCGGGTTGATCGCCTTCCTGGCGCTTCTCGCGCTGATGCTGCGCTTCGGGTATGCCTTTCCGACTCCCCGGAAGAAGCCTGAACCGCCCGCCCCGATTTCCCACGGCTGAGCCGATCTTCGCATCGTGACGATTCGCCCTCGATGAGCGTTATATGCTGTAGACGAATGCGAAACATGGAGTATGCCCCTCCCGTGACACCCTCCAACCTGCCACAGCGCCCCGCCTGGATGGCGCTTCTCCTGCCCGCCGCGATATTCATCGCTCTGATCGCCGGGCTGATCGCGCTCATCAACGCGATCGGGCTGGAGAATATTCGCGAGACGATCGCCTCGGCAGGTCCCGCAGCGCCGCTGCTGTATATCTGCCTGAAGGCGGTGACGTATATCGTCGCGCCGCTGAGCAGCGGGCCTATCCAGTTGGGTTCCGGCATCCTGTTCGGGTTGTGGGAAGGCGTTCTCTATACGCTGATCGGCGAAGTGATCGGCGGCTGTGTCAACTTCTGGGTGGCGCGCCTGTTCGGGCGGCGTGCAGTGGCGCGGCTGGCAGGTGAGCAGGGCTTGCAGCGCATCGATTCGCTCTATGCACAGGTTGGCGAATGGCGATCGCTTGTCTATGCGCGCCTGTTTCTGTTTTCGATCTGGGATTTTCTCAGCTATGCGGCGGGCTTTACGCCGGTGCGCTTCCGCAGTTATCTGATCGTTTCGGTAGTGGCGGGCTTCTTCCCGACGTTCCTGGCGGTTGCGCTCGGTACGGTGTGGGCGGAAGCCAGCAGCGGCGTCGTCATCCTGTATGTGCTGATCGCCATCGCCTCGGCGCTGCCGCTGATCTTCCAGCGGCGGATACGACGGCTGCTCAGGCTTGGAGACGCCGACCCTAAACCCTGAAAGACACAAGGGCGATCCCTTTTGAGATCACCCTTGTGCCAGCGGGAAAATCAGCCGGAGTTACAGGGTTTCCATGAACCACGCCAGGCTGTGGAAGATCGCCATATCGAGCACTTCCGGTCCTGTGGAAAGCACGTCGAAGATGTGATCGCCATCGAGGACGACCAGCGCTTCCTCGCCGTCATGATACTCCAGGAACACCTGTCCCGCCCACGGCATCGGCGAGACCGTCGTATCGCGCAGGCCGACCACCACCAGCAGCGGATTGGTATAGGTGCTGATGTTGGCAACCGGGTCCACAAGGAACAGCTCTTCAAAGAAGCCGCGGCGCAGCTCGGTTTCCTCGCCCCAGGGCAGGGTCAGCGGCAGCACGGCGTCATCTTCCAGCGCCAGTCCCTCCATGATCGTTTCCATCGGCAGCAGGTTGCTGAAGTTGAGCGCCGGATTGTTCGCGGCTGACCAAAGCACGAGCGATTTGACGCGCGCATCCTGCCCGGCAGCCGACGCGCCGACCAGCCCGCCCTGGCTCAGACCGATGATGCCGATGCGCTCTGCATCGACTCCCTCAAGCGTGCTGACAAAATCAAGCGCTGCGATGGCGTCATTGATCTGACCGGTGAACGTGGTATCTGCCCATTCACCCTCACTGTCGCCAGAGCCGCGGAAATCGATGCGCAGGGTGGCGATGCCGCGCTCGGCGAAGATGCGTGCCGTCCGGCTGTACATCCCGTCTTCGGTGTTCATGACCGGAAGCTCATCGCGTTCCCCCTTGAAGCCGTGGAACAGCAGCACCAGCGGGACCGCTTCGTCACTATCGGGCATGGCGAGCGTGCCGACGATCTGCTGACCGAGATTCTCAAAGGTCACAACGCTTTCGGAGTAGGTGAATGTGGCTTCGGACGACATCAGCGCTTCAGCCGCTGCGCCGAGATCATCCTGCGCACTGACAGGAAGGGCAGCGACCATGACCACCAGAAGGACGAGACTGATCAACAGGCGAAAACGATGTGACGTGATGAGCATTTTCAGTACCACCTTGTCTGTGCGTAAAGGTTCAGAGCATACGCTCAGGCGAGATGATAGATCAAAGTTACAGTTATTACAGCAGATTGGGCCTAGGGCCAGCCGCCAGAATCAAAAATCCCTGCGTGAAGCGTATGCAGGGATGAAATGCTTGCCGTTCGTTGAAAAATACGGGGATCAGCTTTGGTCAGCCGATGCCGAGCAGTTCGACCTCGAAGATCAGTGTGGCGTTCGGCGGGATGGGACCGCCGGGTGTGCCGCGCGCGCCGTAACCCAGCTCGGACGGGATATAGAGCATATAGCGCGAGCCGACCGTCATGAGCTGCAAGCCTTCCTGCCAGCCCTGGATGACATTTCTCAGCGGGAACGTGATCGGTTCACCGCCGAACGAACTGTCGAACTCGGTTCCATCAGTCAGTGTGCCGCGATAGTGGACGGTCACGCTGTCATTCAGCGTCGGTCGCGCGCCCGTCCCTTCCTCGATGACCTTGTACTGAAGCCCGCTCGGTAATGTGATCACGCCTTCCTCCAATGCATTCTGTGCCAAAAATTCCGATCCTCCAGCCAGCGACGCCACACGGTTCTGCTGCTGTGTGACGAACAGCAGGGCGATCACAAGCACCGCGCCGGCGATGACGCCGATGATCATCAGCGTATTGGTTTTGTTTGCTGCTGCGGCGGACTGCGGCGGTCTCCCTTGCGCCATCTCAAACCTTTCGGAGCTTATTCATCGTGCGTGTGCCTCAAGTGTAATCGATCATCGTGTGCGCTGCGAGCAGTCTCATTCTTGTGAGCGGCGCTGAAACCTTTGGCGGCGCGCTGCGTATATCACTGTGTAACAACGAGCCAATCTCAGGAGTGACCTATCATGGGCGTGATCGTCTTTCTGCTGGTCGCCGTCGTCGTCCTTGCTGTGCTGGCGTCGCTGGTCAGCGGTATCGTCTCACTGGCAGTGCAACTGCTGATGTGGGGCATTATCGGCTGGCTGGCAGGCCAGATCATGCGCGGGCGGGGTTACGGCGCGCTCTACAATATCCTGCTCGGCATCGGTGGCGGCATCGTCGGCGGGATCATCTTCCGCATCCTGCCGCTGTCGGGGCTGGGTGATCTGTGGCTGATCGGCAGCGTGCTCAGCGGTGTCGTCGGCGCTGTCGCGCTGATCTACATCGTGCGGCTGTTCTCGCAGAACAAGCAGTTCGGCAGCTAAGCTCATCTCATTGTGCCGAGGGCGCGAGCAGCGGCGACTCGGCTGAAACTTACCGGACAAACCCCCACGGCCGATTAACAACGGCAAAAACGCCCGCCTTGTACATCCTGCAGGCGGGCGTTGTGCTGTCTCGTCCGGGCTGTACGAAGTTAATCGGGCAGCGCCTTGATCCGGGCGATCAGGTCGCTGGTGCTGTGTCCTTCCAGAAAATCGATCAGCTCAATGCGCCCGCCGTAAGCTTCAACGGTCGCGCGTTCCGGCAGCGGCTTGGTGCGGTAATCGCCTCCCTTGACGTAGATTTCGGGGCGGAGCGCTTCGATCAGCTTGTCGGCAGTGTCATCATCAAAGATGATGGCGGCGGTCACCGGGTTGAGCGCGGCCACCAGCCGAGCGCGCTCTGCTGCCGGGATGATCGGTCGCCCATCCCCTTTCAGGCGCTCTGTGCCGCCATCGCCGTTGACGCCGACGATCAGCGCGCTGCCCAGTTCGCGGGCTTTCTCCAGATAATCGAGATGCCCGACGTGCAGCAGGTCAAAGTGACCGTTGGTAAACACCAGCGGGCGTTCCAGCTCGCGCAGGAATCCGCGCAGCGCGATCGCCTGTTCCAGCGTCAGAATATCACCCATACCACACCTCCCAGAGCCTGAATATTAACACAGACTGCCTGAAAAGCGGTACTTTCCTTACGACCGCCCGGCATCAGCAGGTGAGCGATGTCGGCACGTTTGCCTGGGCGAAGCGCCGCTCAAATTCGGCCAGATACTGGGCTGCCAGAAGCGGATCGCGAATCACGACCAGGTTTTCATCGTTGTTATTGGTCGCGTTGGCGCTGAAGTTGAACGATCCGACCATGACCGTTGCCTCGTCGAGCACGATCACCTTGTGATGAAGCACGAACGGATTGCCATCCTGGCGGACGTTCAGCCCGGCGCAGAACATCGGTGTGAGCTGGCTGAAGCGGGTTTCGCTGCCGGTGCGCTCGAAGATGCCGCGCACATCGACGCCGCTGCGGGCGCGTTCCAGCATGATATCGCCCATGTCCTGCTGCGTGAACGAGAACGCCATGAAGCGGATCGAGCGCTGCGCCCCCATCAGGATCGAGTCGATGTTGCCGATGATGTTATCTTCCGGCGAGAAATAGATGCTGATCGGGATGCCGTCCTGTGTGAAGCTGGGATTGGGCGTCTGGGAAGGGGACCGCGGACCGAACTGGCGGCTGACGAACATCTCGTCAAACTCGGCCTGATAATTGTTGACCGCATTGCGCGAGCGTAGCACGATGGCGCTGTTATTGTTGCGGTAGGTGTCGTTGATGGTGTAGTTCCATGAGCCTGTCCAGACAGTTGTGCTGTCGAGGATCATGAACTTGTTGTGCATCAGCGCGCTTCGCCCGTCATCGACGACCGGGATGCCGGCGGCGATCAGGTCCTGGACGGTCTGGTTGGTGCTGTTCATCCCGGCTTCATTATCCGTGACCATGCGGACGCGAACGCCGCGCTGGTGAGCGCGGATGACGGCGTTGGTCAGCACGGGGCTGTTGAATTCATAGGCGGCGATATCGAGAGTGGCACGCACCAGCTCGATCTGCGCGGCGAGAATGTGATCCAGCCCGCCCGTGTAGGTAGCCGGATCGCGGCTGCCATCTGGCATGGTGAAATAAACCTGCCAGAAGCCGCGGCTGGCTCCGACGGCGCGCGGCATCGTGTAGAGCGTCAGCCCGTCTGCGCCCTGTGTGATCTGCGGCGCTGTCAGCGGCTCCGGTGTGAGCGGTCCGATGGTGCGCGGCGGCTGGGTCACGGTGACGGGCGCTGGGGTAGACGGCGTGATCGTGACCGGCGTCAGCGGGGTTTCGCCGCCGGTACACTGGGAAAAGATGAAGCTGACTGCCAGGACGATCGCGCCGAGGATGAATGTCAGTGTGGACTGTGGCGATCCGGCTTGCCCGGTGGTTTTGCGGGTCGTGCTGCTGGATGAGGCTGTCGAACGGGTCTGTTTCTTGGTCATTCACCTGCTCCTGAGCCGGGCGTGTCCTCGTCACTTTCGAGACCACTGCGTCCGCTCGTGGTGGATGGGTTGGGTTTGTCTGCCCCGCCGAAGGGCTTGAAGCGTTCGCCGAACGACTTCGGCGCATCAGGTTCGGGCGGTGACGGCGGCTCGGCGGGTGTTTGAGGCGCGGGTTTATCGCCAAACAGCTTGAGACGCTCGCCGAACGACTTCGGCGCGTCAGGTTCGGGCGGTGACGGCGGCTCGGCGGGCGTTTCGGGCGTGGGTTTGATGCCGAAGAAACCGAATCGCGTGCCGCTGGAGGATGGCTCTCCAGACTCCACGCCAGCCCGCGTCGAGGCTGCCGGCGGGGCAGGATCCCCTGCGCGGGTCATGCGTGGCGGGGCAGCATCCATTTCATGGAGCAGCGCCTTGAGCGCTGCGAGATTATCCTCGTCAGCCGTCTGCGCCGAAAACTGCTGCGCCGGAACGGGCAGATTGAGCGCCGCCGCCTGCGCCTGGATGCTGGCGAACGTCTTGTCCTGCGCATCCGGTTCCGCATACGCGCGCTGGCCGATGAATTGGTTGACGCCGCGCACCAGCCCTTTGAATGTCGCCAGCGCCTGCTCCCACGTGGCATCATCGACGGCGGCTGCATCCAGTTCGATGAGCTTCTGCTCCGCCCATTTCAGCAGCACATCCGCCTCATCGTCGATCAGATCTTCCCGCAGCCGCGAGTCTTCATAGAGGGACTGAACGGCGGCTTCGGCGCGGTTCATGTCTGGTTCTCCCCGCTGTCCGTCTCGAAGTACGGCTTCAGCACCTCAACCAGATCGGTCAGCCCTTGCTCCTCTGCAACGTCAAGCGGAGTCTTGCCATTGAAATCCAGCGCATAGGGATTGGCATCGTTCTCCAGCAGCCAGCGCGCCGCCTC
>SZPD01000517.1 GCA_030263515.1 Anaerolineae bacterium CFX9
ACGAAGGACGTTTCATGGCGTTCCTGCCGCAGCAAGAGGTCGGCCGGGCGCTGGAAATCCTCGGCGAGGGAGCGCGATGGATCGGTAGTGTTTCCGATGATGAAGCCGGGCTGGTCACGCTGCAAAGCGCGATCGGCGCGACGCGCGTCCTCGATATGCTCAGCGGGGAACAGCTTCCACGCATCTGCTGATTTTTCCGGGCAGGTCGTCCGTGGTGGCGGCGGCTGGCATAGCGCGCCATCCATCTCATTACCCTGAACGGGAAAGCTGTGAGCGCTGCCTATTCAGCGGCGGATGTTCCCTCATGCGCTGCGGCATAGCGCAGGATGATCGCGCCGGAAGGCGTTGGTTTGCTCTCCAGCAGAGTCAGCTTCACATCCCGTTCGCGCTGGAACAGCCGGATGCCGCTTCCCAGAACGCGCGGGTACAGGATCAGGTTGTATTCGTCCACAAGATCGCGCTCGATCAGCGCCTGCACCAGTTCCGCGCTGCCAAAGACCAGCAGATCCTGCCCCGGCTCTGCCTTGAGCGTGTTGATCGCGTCGCTCAGATCCCCCTCGATGCGGTGTGAATTGTCCCAACTAAACGTGGTCAGCGTCCGCGTGGCAACATGTTTGGGCATGCTGTTGATTCGGTCAGCATAACCCGCTTCATCTGTGCGCCCCGGCCATGACTGCGCAAACCCTTCATATGTTTTTCGTCCGAGGACGAGGGCATCCACGGCGAAAAGTTCAGCCCCTTTGAAGGTGGCGATATCGTCGTTCCAGTAGGGGAATGTCCAGAGGTGGGGGTCAGAAACAATGCCATCGAGCGACACGAACATCGAAACGATCAGTTTGCGCATGAGAGATTCTCCTTCAGCCATTCACAAGGTGATCAACAGAATCATATGCGTCTGCCGGTCCGAAATCTTGAACAAAAGCGTCAGAGGTCTGAGCGTCGTCTGCCGTTCAACTGGGCGGGCGTCTGGCCGATGTAGCGGCGAACTTCGCGCGTGAGGTGCGGCTGATCGGTGTATCCTGCCTGAGCGACCACATCCAGGATCGATGCGCCGCCTTCCAGCAGCGCCGCGGCATGGTGCGCCCGCTGAATGCTGCGCACGGCGCTGTGCGTCAGCCCGGTGGCGTTGAGGAAGCGGCGCTGAATCGAGCGTGCCGACAGATCAGGGATGACGCGCTGACTCAGCGCGGCTTCGACGACGGGTTCGCGAGCGATCAGTCCCTGCCGGATCATGCGCTCAACGAACACGTCGGCATTTTCGTAGGTCGGGAATTCCCACGCGGAACCCTTCAGCCAGAAAGCCTTCATGTTCGCGTCTGGCAGGATGGCGTGAGCATCAACGAGTTTGATATTTGGCAGGTCGGTCATGAACGTGCCGAGCTGGAACGAAATTCCGAGAAACTCGGCTTCAGGAGGAACGGGCGCAATCGAGGCGGCTGATTCCGGACCGCGCACCACCAGGCTGGTCGTGCCCTGAAAGCGGGTGACGACGATCTCCCAGCCGGTGACCGCGCGCGAGATGAATGTGCCGGGCGCGGCGCTGCGGGTACGCCAGATCAGATCGATGAAGGGGGAGTCTGGCTTGCGTTCATCGAAATCGAATTTCATAAAGTTCAGCTCGCCCGGATACCGATTGCGCCTCAGTATGCTGTGATATACACCCGCGTCAGTATATCATGCGCCCTGGACGGCGTGTTGTGACGCCCACGGAGGCATCCGCTCATACGCACAGATGCGATGCGCCGTTGATATCGATGATCCCACCCGTGAGCATTTCTGCGCCCGGCGATGCCAGGAAGACGGCGGCGTGCGCCACATCTTCCGGTGTGGAAACGCGCCCCAGCGGTGACTGCTGGCGGATGGCTTCCCAGGCGGGTGTCGCCTTATCTGCCGCCGCCATATC